>CAZVUE010000129.1:0-1184 GCA_964630335.1 uncultured bacterium
TCTTTTCTACCCAATTACTCCCCATTCTACCACATTTTACTCCTGACCAGACACTATTTGAGCACCACTTCACCGGAGCGCCGGAAACCATTGGCTGATAATGGAATGCCCTACCCCCCACCTCCAGCCCCAATTTCTTCCTTTCTAATTTGCGATTTGCGGCGATATCTCCCCAGAAGTGATATCCTTCCCTCACCTAATCCCCAGAAACCCGTAAGAAGCGATTTTGAAAAGCAAATTTAGGTATAAGATTTCATTGTTGATTCCCTGTAACCGAATTGACCCCCAAATGAAATTGTGGTATCCTTTACTATGATTGGCTGTAGGCAGATTCGAAAGAATTTGACTATTTGACGCTAATATGTTACGAAAAAAGGGATTTAAAGACTGACGCGGGAATAACTCAGCGGTAGAGTACGACCTTGCCAAGGTCGGAGTCACGGGTTCGAATCCCGTTTCCCGCTCTACAAAATGACAATTAGACGGTTTAATCTTTACCTTATTGTTTTAATCGTTCTCTATTTTTCTTCCGGATGTAGTTATAAACATTATCCCTTTTCAAGAAAACCCGTTCACACCGGAGTTTACCATACGGTCAAAGACGGCGAAACACTCTGGCGAATCGGTAAAACTTATGGCGTTTCAGTAAATACGCTCAAGAAAGCAAACAGACTGAAAGACGATGAGATTATAGTCGGACAGCATCTTTTTATCCCTGGTGCCAGAAACGTAAAGAAGGTATTGCCGGCAACAAAAACTTCTACCGGGCTTCCGCCAAAAACGGAGAGCGAGCCTTCAAAATTGCCGGTGTTGATTGTTAAACCGGTGCCCAAAACGTCTTCGGAAACCGCCTATTTTTCCCGACCGGTCTCCGGCAAAATCATCTCTTCGCCGGAACAGGTGGAGCAGGAAAACAGGATAACCTTTGAAACCGCTCCCGGTGAGCCGATAAAGGCGTGCGGCAGCGGACAGACTTTTTTTATCGGGGAAACGAAGACCTATCAGAACACCCTGATTATTGACCATCTGAACGGATATTATTCCGTTTGTGGGGGAGACATCATCATCACCATAGAAAAAGGAGCCCGGGTTACAAAAGAGACTGTCATCGGAAAGATGTCCGCAGAAAAAGAGAAGCCTCTTCTCTATTTTGAAATCCGGCAGGGAACCACACCAATAAACCC
>CAZVUE010000129.1:1284-3684 GCA_964630335.1 uncultured bacterium
GATGCAGTACTGGATGACTGTGGAAAAGGAATTTTTAGCCGGATACGCAACATGTGCTTCTGACAGCCGGGGCAGAGCCTTTCCGGAAGAAGAACATCCCTTCCGTTCTCCGTATCAGCGCGACCGGGACCGAATCATCCATTCAACCGCTTTCCGGCGCTTGGAATACAAAACCCAGGTCTTTGTCATTCACGAAGGAGACTATTACCGGACCCGGCTCACCCACACCATTGAAGTAGCCCAGATTGCCCGGACAATCGCCCGGGCCTTAAGAGTCAACGAGGACCTGACCGAAGCGATCAGTTTGGCGCACGACCTGGGACACACTCCCTTTGGCCATTCCGGTGAAGATGCCCTGCGCGAATTGATGAAGAGTTACGGTGGTTATGAACATAACCGACAGAGCCTCCGGGTGGTGGATAAACTGGAAAAACGTTACCCTGATTTTGACGGCCTCAATCTTACTTTCGAAGTCAGGGAAGGCATCATCAAACATATTACCGAGTACGATACGCCGGAAGTAAAAGAGTTCGAACCCGAAAAATCTCCCACCTTAGAAGCCCAGATCGTGAACTTAGCCGACGAAATTGCCTACACCAGCCACGACGTTGACGACGGATTAAAAGCGGGTCTGATTTCCACCGGCGGTCTTTTAACCGTACGATTATGGAAGGAACTTTTTACCCCGATACAAGGGATAAAAGATGAAGAACTGGCAGGGTATAAAGCGGTCCGTAACCTCATTAATCTTCTCACCACCGACCTTATCGACAAAACCCAACGCAGGCTGAAAAAGTTACGCATCAAAAGTCCTGACGAGGTGAGAAGAAAACCACCTTTAGTAGGCTTAAGTCCTGAAACCACCCGCAAACACAAGGAATTAAAAGATTTTCTCTATGAAAATATGTATCGCCACTACCGGGTGGTCCGGATGTCCGAAAAGGCAAAAAGAATTATGGAACAACTTTTCCGAATCTATCTTCAGCAGCCACGGCAGATGCCGCCAACGGTCCAGGAAAAGATTAAACGCGGGGAACCGGTAGCCCGTGTAGTGTGTGATTATATTGCGGGAATGACCGACAATTTTGCCCTGGAAGAATACAAGAAACTGTTTGACCCGTACACCAGAGTATGAAAGAAGCATTATTAGGGTGGACAGCGCTCAATCTCCTTCCTGAGATTGGTCCGATAAAAGCGGTAAGACTCTTAGAATACTTTCCTGACCCCATCAACCTCTTTCGCAAAAAAGATAAGAAAGGTCTGACAGGAATCCCCGGAATTAACCTCCAGGATGTAGACAACATCCTCAAATTTGACCTCAAAGAAGCAGAAGTGGAGCTGCAGTTAGCCGAAAAGAGAGGGTTCAAAATTCTAGACTTGTCCGACCCGGACTACCCTCCCCTTCTCAAATCAATCCCTGATCCACCGATACTCCTTTATGTCTGGGGAGGACTTACCGAAGAAGACCAGTTGGCGATAGCGATAGTCGGAACCAGACTGTGCAGTCCTTACGGAAGGATTCAGGCAGAAAGGTTTGCTTCCTCCCTGGCGGAATCCCATTTTACCATCGTGAGCGGAATCGCCCGGGGCATAGACACCGCAGCTCATCAGGGAGCATTACGGGTAAAAAGGCGCACCATCGGCGTATTGGGAAGCGGCCTTTTGGAACCTTATCCACCGGAAAACCGCAAGATGATGGAAAAGATGGCTTCCTCCGGTGCGGTTATCTCTGAATTTCCTTTACGGATAAAACCGGAGCGGCACACCTTTCCACGCCGTAACCGCATCATCAGCGGACTTTCCCGGGGAGTTCTGGTTGTGGAAGCGGGAATCCACAGCGGTGCCTTAATCACAGCCGCCCTTGCTTTGGAACAGGGGCGGGAAATCTTCGCTCTGCCGGGACCAATTGACCAGGAAACCAGTTTTGGCACCAATAATCTGATTAAAGAAGGCGCCCATCTGATTACTGCCCCTGAAGATATCATCGTCACCCTCTACCCCACCCTGCCCTTTCCTAAAACTCCCCCTGCTGCACCTGAGCCGGAGACAACAAGTCCGGACAAAGAATCAGAGATTTTAGCCCTCTTGTCCCGGCACCATAAATCCGGTATTGAAGAGATTGCCAGCCGGCTGAATCTTTCTCTGGCTGAAACCGGCTCTCTTCTGACCCGTCTGGAATTAGGGGGAAAGATAAAACAGATTCCCGGCAAACAATACACGCTCTTCCCACCTTGATTTACAACCTGGGTCGGTGATACAATAAAGCAATCAAGGAAAGTCACCCCCACCCTTGTCCTCCCCCATTCTATGGGGAGGGATAAGGTATAAATTCCTGTAGGGTCACGGGAGTAAGAAAATGCGTATATTCAATCGTCTGGTTGCCTGGATTTACAGTTTAGC
>CAZVUE010000130.1:0-3672 GCA_964630335.1 uncultured bacterium
CGTAGGGCAAGGCTTTAGCCGTTTCCGTAGGGCAAGGCTTTAGCCTTGCATAATACAAGCAAACCCCTGTTTGAAACATACAGGGGCAGGCTCTAAAGGTTTGCCCTACATTAGAAGAATCTGTTAAAATATTACGATTCTTTAACAATGACGGGCGCACAAATACTAATTGAATGTTTGAAGAAGGAAGGGGTGGATCTTCTGCCGGGAATTCCCGGTGGTGTGCTCCTGCCTTTTTTTGATGCCTTTTACCTTCAGAAAGATATCAGGTTTATTCTCGTCCGGCACGAACAGGCCGCGGCCCATATCGCCGATGGTTATGCCCGGGCCACCGGAAAAGTCGGTGTCTGTATCGCCACCAGCGGTCCGGGGGCTACCAACCTGGTTACCGGTTTAGCCACCGCGTATATGGATTCCATCCCGGTGGTGGCGATTACCGGACAGGTAGCCACCCCGTTAATCGGGAACGATGCCTTTCAGGAGGTTGATACCATCGGCATCACCCGTCCCATCACCAAAAATAATTATCTGGTAAAGGACGTCCGTAATTTAGCCGGTACGGTTAAAGAGGCTTTTTATGTCGCGGCTTCCGGCAGACCGGGTCCGGTGCTCATTGATTTGCCCAGTGACGTCCAGCGGGCTGAGGCTGAATTTTCCTATCCGGATAAGATGGAGATGCGGACCTACAAACCCACCCGGGAGGGACATTCCTTGCAGATTAAAAAGGCAGCCGAACTGCTTTCTTCTTCCGTGCGTCCGGTAATCTTTGCCGGCGGGGGTGTGGCGCGGAGCCAGGCGAGTGCAGAACTGATTGCCCTGGCACACAAGGCTAAAACCCCGGTGGTTCTTACCCTGATGGGATTGGGAACATTCCCGGCCGATGACCCGCTCTTTACCGGGATGGTGGGTATGCATGGGCCCAAGTACGCCAACTACACCATAATGGAGTCAGACTTAATTCTGGCGGTTGGCGTCCGTTTTGATGACAGGGTAACGGGTAAGGTAAATACTTTTGCGCCCCACGCCAGGATTATCCATATTGACGTTGACCCGGCATCCATCGGTAAAAACGTTCCGGTGGACATCCCGATTGTGGGTGACGTGAAAGCGGTGCTTTCCCAAATGCTCCCCCTGATTACTCCACCCGACATAGAGAAGTGGCGAGAGGAAATAATGGCCTGGAAGAAGAAGTATCCGCTTACCTATCAGAAGGATGATAAACTCCGTCCCCAGTTTGTCATTGAAGAGATTCATCGTCTTACCAAAGGCGAGGCAATCATCGCTACCGAAGTAGGACAGAATCAGATGTGGGTTGCCCAGTTTTACCGGTTTAATCACCCGAATTCCCTGCTCAGTTCCGGAGGTTTGGGCACGATGGGTTACGGGTTCCCGGCCGCCATCGGCGCCAAATTGGGTTGCCCGGACCGCATCGTCTTTGACATCGCGGGTGACGGAAGTTTCCAGATGAACATCCAGGAATTAACTACCGCGACCATTAACCACATTCCGGTTAAGGTGGCGATTCTTAATAACGGTTACTTGGGTATGGTACGGCAGTGGCAGGAACTGTTCTACGGCCGGCGGTACTCCGGGACCTACTTAGGTCCCTGTCCGGACTTTGCCCGGATTGCGAAAGCCTTTGGCGCCAAAGGTAAAAAGGTAACCAAACCGGAAGAGGTGGAACCGGCTTTGAAAGAAGCGCTTAAGGAGAAGGAAGTTCCTTTTGTGCTTGACTTCCGGATTGAGCAGGAGGAGAACGTTTTTCCGATTGTGCCGGCTGGCGCATCGTTAGATGAGATGATTGCCGGTCTGGCGTGAATATTAAATGCAAGGCTAAAGCCTTGCCCTACATGTAGGGCAAACCTTTAGGTTTGCATCAATTTTCTATGGATGAGCATTTAGTCAGTCTAACGGTGGAGAACCAATTCGGGATGTTAGCCCGGATAGCGGGTCTCTTTTCTGCCCGCGGTTATAACATCAATAGTCTGGTGGTGGCACCGACCGAAGATTCCGCAGTAAGCCGGATGGTTCTTACGGTTACCGGTGATGAGCGGATTATTGAGCAGATTGTCAAGCAACTGAACAAACTGATCGGCGTCATCAAAGTGGTTGATTTATGTGAAGGGAAATACTTGGAACGGGAGTTACTTCTGACCAAGGTGAGCCTTAATAACCAGAACCGTTTTGAGGTTCTGCATTTAACCGAACTCTTTGGCGGGAAGGTGTCTGACCTTTCCAAAAAGGAGTTGACCGTGGAACTGGTCGGTGAAAGCCAAAAGGTGGATGGATTTCTGGAACTGATGCGCTCTTACGGTGTGAAAGAAGTGGTACGCACCGGCAAGGTCGCCATCAGCCGGGAATAAACAGCGAGATTGCCACGGTCGCGATGCGACCTCGCAATGACGAAATTCCGTAGGGCAAGGCTTTAGCCGTTTCCGTAGGGCAAGGCTTTAGCCTTGCATAGTACAAGCAAACCCCTGTTTGAAACATACAGGGGCAGGCTCTAAAGGTTTGCCCTACATGTAGGGGTCGGATTCATCCGACCCGGAGGAGGAGATGAAATGGCGAAGATATTTTACGATAAGGATGCGGATTTAAAGATTGTGAAGAGTAAAAAGGTGGCGATTATCGGCTACGGAATTCAGGGCAGGGCACACAGCCTGAACCTGCGGGATTCCGGAGTTAAGGTTGTGGTGGCAGAACTGTCGGGAACCCCCAATTACGAGAAGGCGACCGAGGACGGGTTTAAGCCGATTTCCGCAAAAGAGGCAACTTCTGCCGCGGATATTATTATGATGCTGGTTCAGGACAACCTTCAGCCGGATGTCTATCGTTCTGAGGTCCTGCCCGGGCTAAAAAAAGGTAAGGCGTTAGGTTTTGCCCACGGTTTCTCCATCGTCTTCCACCAGATTGTTCCACCCAGAGATGTGGACGTCTTTATGGTGGCGCCAAAGGGTCCTGGCAGTCTGGTCCGTGATATGTTTATCCAGGGCAAAGGCGTACCCTGTCTGGTAGCGGTGGAGGAGGAGTTTACCGGTCAGGCTTTGAAGCTCGCCTTATCTTACGCCAAAGCGATTGGCGGCAGTCGGTCCGGGATTATTGAAACGACCTTTAAAGAAGAGACCGAGACCGACCTTTTTGGAGAACAGACCGTGTTGTGCGGTGGGGTGTCCGCACTCATCAAAGCCGGTTTTGAAACGCTGGTGGAGGCGGGGTACCAGCCAGAGGTTGCTTACTACGAGACCTGCCACGAACTGAAGTTAATCGTAGATTTGATTAACGAACGGGGTATCACCGGTATGCGCAAAGGGGTCAGTGACACCGCAGAATACGGAGACATAACCCGTGGTCCCCGGGTGATTGACCAGCATGTCAAGGACCAGATGCGCAAAATCCTGACCGAGATTCAGACCGGCGAATTTGCCCGGGAATGGATTCTGGAGAATAGGGTGGGACGTCCGGTCTACCATGCCTTAGGTAAAAAGGACGAAGTCCATCAGATTGAAATTGTGGGCAAGAAACTGCGGGGAATGATGGCCTGGTTGAAAAAATAAACGTATTCCTCCCCCCTTGCGGGGGAGGATGAAGGTGGGGGGTGATGCGGTTATTCTTCAGTGTCGCGGTTCCCGAAAATATTAGCCGGGAGATTGCCGCCGAACAGGCAAAATCCTG
>CAZVUE010000131.1:0-3665 GCA_964630335.1 uncultured bacterium
GACTGATTATTTCCGGTCCTTTGGTCGTAGGCAACGTCTATGATGTCATGCGGCGTGTGCTTGGCACACACATTTTGGCTGTCTTTACCCGCTAATGAGTGTGTTCCGGTACCCCCCGGATAGAAACGTGTCTCAAAAGGGTCAACACCCCTTCTACTTACCCTTAACCCCATCCAGAAGGGATTAAGGCATCCGCTTTAACATTTTCTTAACCATTTTTCTCCTTTCTCCACCTACGCCAAGGCTTCGGCGGACGCGTCCTTTTTCAGGAATTTTCCCAACTGATATTCTATTACCTCTTCCACACCTCGCTCAAGGTTACACGCCTTCCTTCCCTTTGGGCAATGCGCGCCGCCTCGATGATCGCTATCGGCTCAAGCATATGCTCGTAAGGAATGGATGGCTTGCCGGTCTCAATCATCTGCTTAAACAGGCATACGATATTACGGGTGCCGGAGGGAAACTCATGGTCCCCGATGGGTGGGGAATGGACGACTCCCCGGTTGCTGTACGCCGAGGCGTAGAACTCGCACAACCGGGTGAAGACGCGGTTCGGCGCACTAAGGACGACCGCCTCCAGTCCCTCAGGATAGTAAAGCAGGATACATTCCAGTTCGTGCGAGCCCATACACTCAACTCTTTCTACGCCGTAGCCCACCAGACCCTGAGCCAGTGCCAAACCATGAATCACCGCGGCATTCGCCGGACCTACCCCTTTGACCACCAAATACCCGCACCCGTTGATTTCGTCAAAACGCCGGCGGAAAAACTTGCCTTCCTCCGTGTGTGCCAGAATGGAGGCGCTCATTACCGCGGTCTTATTCTTTTTTGCAAGACTGACCATTTTCTGCGCCTCGGCGAGCGTCGCCGAAAATGGCTTGTCTACGAATGTGGGTATCCCCTTCTCCAGAAACGGCCTGGCCAATTCAAGATGGTCCGCACCATCCTTAGGACTGCTGGAATCGGCAATATAAGCCGCATCCACGCCATCCACCAGTTCTTCCATTGTGTCGCAGACCTTAGGATGACGCAGGAATGTTTCGGAGAAAGCGAGGGCGCGACCGGGATACGTACCGTACTGGAGTTTTGGGATGCCCTGCTCGTCCAGGCCTTGTTCCGGAATGTTATCATATACTTTACTGATGACAAAACCGGGCACGCGCGCTATCTTCAGATGCTTGTAATCGCCGATCACCTTAAAGTAGTCGTGAACCGCAGGCCGAGTAGGTGCCTGGTCACTGGGAGTTGCCAGTACCAGCGTATCCACTTCATCCATAAATGCCCCGTACCAGTAGGCGTGCGTGTCACACCGCACAATCGCCAGTCGTATTTTTCCTTTTTTTGCCATTGGGATTATTTTCCCTATAAATTCTGTAGTCTTTCTCTATCGGAGCGTTCAATAATTTTTTCTATTTCTTTTAATTTAAATTTCAAGAAGTTTTGAAAGTTTCCCTTACCACTCCCTTTCTTTCATGTTTTGTTTGACACTACCTTTATAGACAGGCAAAATTGAAGAACCCAGGAATAACTGCAATATCTTCTCCTTCTGTTCCTGCACGTGGAGCTTTGCGGACATTTCGGCTTCATCCGGGTCCCTCTTTTCCAAAGCCTTCACAATTGCCTCATGAGGATACCTCTTCTTATCTTTGAAGTCCAAACCCTTTAACTCCAATTCATTGGAAATCTGAAAACTCAGAGTCTGAAAATGAAGGCTCTCTAATATTTTCCTTAACTTCTCACTGCCACATGCCGAGACAATCAGATGATGGAAGTCAAGTTCCACCTTTGTCCTTTCCGCTGAACCAGCCGAATTCTTCCTCCGTGTTTCCTGGGCATATTTCTGAGATAGTTTCCTTAGTTTTCTTAGAGTCTCCTCCCTTATTATCGGCGCCAGAAGTCTACAGGCTAAGCCTTCCAGAACACTTCTCAGGTCATAGACTTCAATAATCTCCCGCAAGGAAAGCTTCTTTAATTTAATGCCTGTTCGCTGTTTCCTCTCCAGGATACCTTCTTCTTCCAAATACTTCAGACTTTCCCTTACCGGGGTCCGGCTCAGGTTCAATTGCCGGGCAATGCTATCTTCTGTAAGGTGGTTGCCTTTGCTTGCTTCCTCCAGAAGAATTTCCCGGATTTGACTTGAAATTATGCTTTTTGCCATATATTGTTTATAATTATACCTAAATTGTATAAATTTGTCAAGTTCAACGTCAACTTGCCTTACGACGCCTCTTTAGGATATAATTAGACACACTACAAAAGGAGGTGCGAAATGAGATTTTTATACCGGCTGTTAGGAGTGGTGGGACTGCTGGTTTTGGTGGTTGCCATCGTAGCGGTCTTGCTTGCCCGGCAGTATCGCCAGGCTTATTATAAGGAGAAGGCAGCCCGAGCCGCAGAGGCTTCGGCAACCGTAGACCTCTTCCTCTCTTCGGCTCAGGACAGCCTTCTGAAAGCCGGATTGGCAGTAAACCGGGTAAACTTTGAAGAGGCAAAGACAGAGATGGCTGTCGCCCGGAAGAACCTGGAAGCCTTTTTGACCTTACCCCTGCCCAAGGAGGTTAAGGCTTTCAGAGATTTTAATACGGCGCTGACTGAGATTGATGCCGCTCTGACCGGCGCCAGTCCGGAAGTACAGAAGAATATTTTAGCCTTAGCCAATACGGTGGCAGACTTGCGCAATTCGTTCAGTAGAAGCGCCCAGGCGCAAAAGAAGAAAGACACAAAGTAATTTCCAATGTCATTCCTGCGGATAGTAAGCAGGAATCCATACGTGTAATCACTGGATTCTCGTTTAATACCCCTGTTTAATGCATACAGGGGCAGGCTTCCGGGAATGACAAATTCCTCGTAGTAATGGGGCGTTGGTCCAGTGGTTAAGATAGCGGTCTTTCAAGCCGTTGATACGGGTCCGATTCCCGTACGCCCCGCCAAATGGGATTTTTAGTTTTTGTAGTGGGTGCGGTTTTCGGTAGTTTCCTTAATATGTGTATCCACCGTCTACCCCGGAGCCTTTCTATCGTTAGACCCGGTTCATTCTGTCCCCATTGCCAACATAAACTCTATTGGTTTGACAATATTCCCTTGATAAGTTATCTGTTTTTACGCGGCCACTGCCGGTACTGCCACAAGTTAATACTTCTGCGTTACTTCATCGTGGAGTTATTAACCAGTTCTCTTTTCCTTTTACTCTTCATCCGTTTTGACCTTTCTGTTTCCTTCTTTATCTTCAGCCTTCTTATTTTAGCGTTGATTCTGGCGTCGTTCATTGATTGGGAGCATTACCTGATTCCGGACCTGGTGGTCTACCCGGGCATCGTATTAGGTCTTCTATTTAATCTTATCTTTCCGGAATTAGCCTTTTCCAACGATTCCCTTTATGCCTTAAAAGAGTCTTTCCTCGGAGTACTGGTCGGCGGCGGGTTCCTCTATCTTACCGCCCTGGCCGGTGAAATCGTTATGAAGAAAGAGGCGATGGGCGGCGGCGACGTTAAACTTTTGGCGATGATTGGCGCCTTTTTGGGCTGGCGGTCGGTTCTCCTGGCCATCTTTTTTGGTTCCATTATCGGCAGCGTGGTCAGTCTGGCGCTGATTGGTCTGAAGATAAAGAAACGGACCGACTACATTCCCTTTGGTCCTTACCTTTCTTTAGGTGCGGTAATCAGCCT
>CAZVUE010000132.1:0-3656 GCA_964630335.1 uncultured bacterium
AGATTCAAGCACTTCCGAATAGAAAATATCATATTTGAATCTTTGTCTGGATGGGCATGTTGAATCCTACAGTTACCAGCAGTTTGTAGACGATGGTTTTGACCATGGATATGGTTTTTGAGGAAATAAAAATTGGTAAATGAAAAAATTGATTGTCACCGGATGGATGCGGGAAGAACTGGAACGCCGCAAGGATTTATACCGTCGCTTATGGGCCGGAAACCCAGTGGAAAGAATTCCGCTCGATGTGCGGGTTACCATTCCGAGTAACTATACGGTGCAAGAACAATTTCGAGACGGAAAGAAACAGTTAGAGGCAGCTTTGGTTTCTGCGTTAGCAATCTGGGAACTGGTCCCTTTAAGTGACGCTATTCCAGCGATGCGACCGGATGTAGGTTGTTCCTGCCTGGCGAGCGCTTTTGGTACTGAGTATTATTGGGGGGAAAATCCACAACAAACTCCTGGTGTTAAAGGGAAAGTTATTACTGACATAGAACGCCAGGTTGATTCCCTTCCAGTACCAGACCCCTACAAAGATGGCTGGTTGCCTGAAGGTCTGCGACGCATTAAGATGTTCGCTGAAACAGGTCAAGGGTTCATACCCATCTCTCTTCTGGACGCGGCCGGTGGGCTTAACGTGGCGGCTGACCTGATGGGCGTGACCGAACTCCTGATGACTTTTTATACTGCGCCGCAGGCGCTCTATAAGTTACTAAACCAAATTCAGGATTTATACACCGCGACTATTCGGGCAGGCATTGAAGCAGCTGGTGGAGAGGGGAATATTACTACTACAGATTTCCCGGATCTGTGGTTTCCTGAAGGATGGAAAGGCCATGTCAGCGATGATATCAGTGCTAACTTTGGGCCGGAAATATACGCGCAATTTTCTGCTCCTTACCACGCCCGTATATTTCGGGAGTTCGGTGCCGGTGGACTACATAACTGCGGTCCTAATCCTTGCCATGCCGCTTATGTCGCCCATGAAATTTCTCCCAGAACTGTAGATCTGTCGGATGCTTTCAGTCACAACGACTTACCAAAGTTTAAGAAATCGTTTAGAAAGAAGGCATTTATTTATCTCTTCTGTACTGAAGGTAAAGAACCAGTAGAGTGGTACCGAAAAATTATGGAATTGATGGCACCAGATGTCATCGTGGTGCCAATTTTCTCTTTTACACCTGAGAACCAACCAAATGAAATATGCAAGAAATTGCGTCCGATTGCCGAAGAATATGCCAAGAGAATGAACTGGGGCTGGGACTAATCTGATGGATTTAAAATGATAGAAAAGGATATAATGATGAGTGTGGAGGATAAAGAAAACTGGAAATTAGGGGAAAAGGTCAAGGGAATGCGGGCGGACCAGGGGATGAGCCTGCGTATGTTAGGAAAAAAGTCCGGCATCAGTCCGGCGATGATTTCCATGATTGAAAATAACCGGGTCAGTCCTACCTTAACAAAACTCCACAAACTTCTGGCTGCCCTGGGAACCACCTTCGGAGATTTCTTTTCCAACACCGTGGAAAACCAGATTACCTTCTATTTTCCTAAAGGAAAGATGAAGACCATTGGGAGTAAAAGGCGCAGGTATACCATAATCCTTCCCCGGCACCGGGACATTAAGATGCAGATGGTCCGGGAGGAGATATCCCCGGATGATAAACCGGAGATGGAAACCCACGGATTTGACGTGGCCGGTTATCTTTTGGAGGGAGGACCTTTAAAATTAGAGATTCTGGACGGTGGTGAATGGATGATACAAAAGGGCGATGCCTTTTACGTCCCCGCGGGTAAAACCCACCGGGGTATCAATACCGGCAGGAAGACCGTGGTGATGGTTACTTCCTTCTATCCCCCCCGATACTGAAAAGGAGGTTGAAAATGGCTGGCGTATTTCGGTTCTCTTTCGGTCCCTGGAATATCCACGAGGGAGCAGACCCATTTGGGCCCAAGGTCAGGGAATCTATCGCTTTCAGTAAAAAACTGGCTCTATACAAAAAATTAGGTTTTGACGGAGTGCAGTTCCACGACGACGATGCGGTTCCGGAACTAAATAGTCTCAAGTCTCAGCAGATAATCAGGAAGGCAAAGGCGGTCGCCAAGCAATTAAGGGATGAAGGTTTAACCGCTGAGTTCGTTGCGCCCAGGTTGTGGGAAGACCCGCGTACCATTGACGGAGCCTATACCTCAAACGACAAGACCTGCCGGGAATATGCAATAAAACGGAGCCTCCTGGCCATTGACATCGCCAATGCGTTGGAAACAAGACTGATTGTTCTCTGGCTGGCACGGGAAGGCACCTATATTCGGGAAGCAAAAGATAGCAAGAGCGCGGTGGACCGGCTTGTCTCTGCCATCAACCGGATGTTTGCCTATGACCCGAAAATCAAAATCGCCATTGAACCAAAGCCCAACGAGCCGATGGACCACGCCTTCATCCCAACCACCGGACACGCCATCGCTTTGGGTTTCCTTACCAGAGACCCTGACCGGGTCGGCGTTAATATCGAAACTGCGCACACTGTTTTAGCCGGACTTGACCCTTCCGACGAAATGGGTTTTGCCCTGGCGCATAAAAAACTCTGGAGTGTGCATCTTAACGACCAGAACGGTCTTAAGTTTGACCAGGACAGGTCTTTTGGTGCGGTTGACCTGCGCCGGGCATTCAACCAAGTTCGTATCTTAGACCGGTATGACTACGGCAAAAATGGGGAATGGGTCGGATTAGATGTCAAGGCGATGCGGACCCAGAAGTCACCCGCAATTAAGCATTTAGCAAACAGCCGCGCTATCTTTTTGCGTCTTCTGGAGATAAGCCGGAGTCTTGACGACCAAAAGATTGCCGCTCTGGTCAAGGAGCGCGACTACGAAACCCTGGACCTCTATATCCTCCAGAGCCTTTTAGGAAAGAAGTAAACGAATTTATTCGGATACTCCCGAAAGATATTTTTTGGTGGCGCTCAGGGATGCTTGGTGGTCAGGAAGTGCCGGAAAATATTCTAATCCGAAACACCCCCGGTACCCAAACTCTTCTATCTTTTTTATCACGAACTGGTAGTTAATCTCGGAATTGAACAGTTCGTGGCGACCCGGCACACCCGCGGCGTGGAAGTGGCCGATAATGTCCATGTTCTTCTCAATAAAATCCAGAAGGTTTCCTTCCATAATCTGCATGTGGTACAGGTCGTAGAGTAGTTTTAAAGAAGGGTTATTGATTTCCCGCACAATTTTAGCACCTTCTTTTGCGGAGTTCAGGAAATATCCCGGATGGTCAACATAGGTATTGAGCGGTTCCAGAAGAAGAGTGAAATTGTTTCTCCGGGCTACTTCCACCGCCACCCCTAAGGTTTCAATAATATTTTTTCTCATTTTACTGCGCGAGAGATTACTGACCTCATTACCGGTACAGGTAATCGCCTGAGTGCATCCGATAGGGTGGGCTATCGGGATAAGAGCCTTTAGCCTCTCCAGGTAAATTTCCCGGTCTTCTTTTTTAACCAATGAACCTCCCAAACTTCCGTCCGGTGCGTTTACGACCAGGTTGTTGACCTTTACACCGGTCTCTTGAAGGACTTGCTTAATAGCGGAAAAGTCTTTGGCGGGTCCGGCACAGGAACTTCCGTTAAACGTAGCGTCGTGAAACCACATCTCAA
>CAZVUE010000133.1:0-3655 GCA_964630335.1 uncultured bacterium
GATTCCAGAAATTCCGGGCTATGAGTAATCTTTATTGTTTCGTATCCGGAGATACCCGGGCAGATACTTTTTCTGCCACCGGAAAAGCCGGCTATAAGGTGCGGTTCAATTAAGCCGGTTAATACCCTGAGGTCTGCTTTCAGATACAACTTGTTTACAAAGACAGGAGTCTTTTTTCTGGTTTTGCCTAAATAGGCAAGGTCCGACTTTTCAAAAGCATTGTGGTTTAAGATTCGAAATTTTTTCGCGATTTCCTTACCCAGAATCTGTTCCACTTCCGTTTGACTCGCAGGCCGATGACAACCAGTAGCGATGAGAAATGAAATCTGTTTCGGTTTGATTCCGCCTTCAATAAGTTCTTCCAAAAGAATTGGTAAAAAAGCCTGGTAGGGTATGTACCTGGTAATATCAGAGACGACGATGACCGCATTCTTTTTGCCGGCAGCAATCTTTCGGAGTAACGGGCTGGCGATAGGGGAAGCGAACCCTTTTTTGATTTCCCGGTCGGTTAAAGGTTTAGCGGGTTTTGACCGGTAAACCTTTTCCACCAATCTTTCCGGGAGTTCCAGGGTGACTTCTTTTTTGTGGTGGGGAAACCTTACCTTCATCTCTATATTATAAGAATAACACCGTTAGGAAAGGTAAGTCAACTATTGACTTTTTCGGCTAAATAATATAAAACTTAAGGAGCGGGCTTGATGAATCAAGCCCCTACAAACGCGACATAAATATTTTAACGTAGGGGCGCCATTCATGGCGCCCGAAGGAGGAGGAGGAGGAGAGATGGGTGCAGAAAGATTGCCTTATGTGACAAAGGTGGAAGAGAAAGTCCCGGTAATCGGGGTTTTTGCGACCTGTGACCCCAGGGTTGACAAGCCTTCCCGCCAGAGAGCGACCAACATTATCGGGATGACTGCGGATGTCATCGCCAAATCCGTAAAGACTGTGGAAAGAAAACCAATAAAGGTTGTCTGGTCACCGGTTCTGGTGGACGGTGAGGTTCAGGCAGACATCGTTGCCCGGCAGTTTAAGAAATTAGGTGTGGAAGTACTGGTATGCGTTCCGGATACCTGGGCTTTTCCTCAGTTAGGTCTAATCTCTCTTCTTAGCCATTTCCCTTCCGGTACACCGATTAACCTGACCTGTGGTAACAGCGGTCCCAAGCCCGGTGTGGTCTTTACCCACGCGGCCAGCGGTGCAGTCTCCCAGTCGGGTCGTCTTATCCACATTAATGTTGGCACCTGGCCGGATACCGGTCTGAATCCCAAGATGACCGAGGGTACCGCGGAGGCGCTGGTTGACTGGTGTTACGCAGGGATTACTGCTACCGGACTTAGAGGCAGGCGTGTGGTTATCTTTGGACACGATTCAATGGGTATGGAGACCGCCTTAGCCCATATCATTCCGACCAGAAAAGTCTTTGGTCTTGAGATTACCCGGTTAGATATGAAACTTCTGACTGATATGCTCCGGAAGAAATCTTACGACCAGAAGGAACTTAAAGCCTTACGGGGTTGGATTAACAGGTATATCGGTAAAAGATTAGAACTGAAATCCCAGGAAGACAGTGACCGGTTTGACATCAGCCTGGCGATGTATCTTATCATCAGGGATTTGATGAAAGAACTGAATGCGGTGGGCGGCGGGTTTATGAGCCAGTTGGAGTGGGGTTCGGACAATCGCGGCATACCGCTTCCGGTTGCGGATGTAATGGAATCTCTCTTCAATTCAAGTTTTGACCATAACGGGAAAAAGGTTCCGGTTCCTTACGCTACGGAAGCGGATGTTCAGGGTCTTTTGACGATGTTATTCTTTACCCACCTCACCGGCGGGAACCCTCCGCTCTTTATGGATTTCCGCAAGGTCTGGGAACCCTGGGAAATTAAGGAGTTGGCTAAAAGAATAGGCGTTAGACTTACTGGCAATACGTTATGGGAAAAGAAAGGGTTTGTGGACGGTGATAACTCCGGAAGCGCCTCGTTTAACTGGGCAGCAATGCCAGGTGCCGGCGTAAAGGAGATAATGAGTCGGATAAGTCTGCCTCCGGCAGAATTTTTCTACTTCCCGGGCGGAGGCAATTCGGTCAGATTCGTTACGCCGGAAGGGATTGAAGGTATCGCCGGAAGGATGGCCTACAGTTCCCTGAACAATATGTTCTCGCTCATCTGGGATGAGGCGGTGACCGTGGAACTCCCCGCTAAACTATCCGATGCGGTCTGTCATACCTCCACGCCTACCTGGCCCCATACCTTTGTGGTGCCAAAGTATGCGGATATGGCAGAATACAAACAGTACGCTCCTGCCAACCATTTCCATATGACCTGGGGGGTAAAGCCCGGTCGGCTTCAGTACTGGATGGACTTTACCAATGTCCTTTCGGTAACACCCTGGAGTAACCGGCCCGCGTTCATAGAAAAGTCTGACCGGCCTTTGCCGTTACTCTATCTTATCAACGGCGGAGAGTTGGAAGCCAAAAAACTCCTTAGCAGGTAGTTACTGTTTGTCATTCCCGCGTGTAGTAAGCGGGAATCCACTTGGATACCAAACGGGGAATCAGCAGAAACGTCTTTGCTTTAGGATGGGTCAGTCTCTTCAATGACATCTCCTCGGAGATGCTCTACCCGATTCTGCCCATCTTCCTGACCGCTACCCTTAAGGTTCCGGTAACCGTTCTGGGTTTAATTGAAGGGGTTGCGGAGTCTACCGCCAGTATCTTAAAAGCCTTTTCAGGCTGGTTTTCAGACCGCATTCAAAGAAGAAAGCCTTTGCTGGTCGCCGGCTATAGTTGCTCTGCTTTCTCCAAGTTTCTGTTAGTTTTGGCTTGCAGTTGGCCCCTGGTTTTCTTTGCCAGATTCGTGGACCGGTTCGGAAAGGGGATACGAACCTCAGCCCGGGATGCCCTGATTGCAGAAAGTACCTCTGCTGAAACCCGGGGCAAAGCCTTTGGGCTCCACCGTGGCCTGGATACCTTAGGTGCGGTTCTGGGACCACTTATCACCATTCTCCTTCTTAAATCTGTAAACGACAACCTCCGGATAATCTTTTATATTGCGGTAATTCCTGCGGTTATCGGGATTTTGCTCTTAATCTTATTCGTGCGCGATAAAAAGATAGAAGGTGATAAAACAGGTTTTTCTTTAAAGTTCCTCTGGCGGGAATGCAGTCCTACTTTTAAGGGTTTTCTTTTTGTCAGCTTTATCTTTGGTTTGGGGAATAGTTCTGATGCGTTCCTGATTTTGCGTGCCAAAGGTTTGGGCCTGACAACCAGCCTGGTTGTCTTTGCTTACATCTTATTCAATTTAGGGTACGCTTTTTTCTCCCTCCCGGCCGGAATAGTGGCTGACCGTATCGGTCCTAGAAAAGTTCTCCTGGGCGGTTTCTTCCTCTTCGCTCTTGTTTATCTTGCTTTTGGTCTTGTCCGGCAGACTTGCTATCTCTGGTTCCTCTTTCCTCTTTACGGAGTTTATATGGCTTTGACCGAAGGGGTAGGTAAGGCTTATATTTCCAATCTGGTTCCTCAGGAGAGGCTGGGGACGATGATGGGGTTTTATCAGACAGCGGTTGGGGTAAGCGTTTTATTTGCATCGTTATTAGCCGGTCTGCTCTGGAGCCATATTGGCGCCGGCGCGCCGTTTATTTACGGAAGTGTGATGGC
>CAZVUE010000134.1:0-3647 GCA_964630335.1 uncultured bacterium
GCCTCTTTTTTGAATGAGTCCGTTCTCCCTTTTCCCAGCATTCTCCAGGAAATAGTTCGGGAGAAAATTCTGGAAAGGATAATTATCAGTATTGACTGTAAAGAAGAAGCGGTCGCGGTAAGCGGCTGGGAAGTAACACTGCCGCCGCAACCAATGGTCTTATTTCAGGCGTTTCAGGAAATGGGATTTAGGCAGATTATTTATACCTCCACCGACCGGGACGGCACCCTTTCCGGACCGGACGTTGACCGGATAAAAATGTTCGCAGACTCGGTCCCGGAAGTTTCGTTCCTGGTGGCGGGTGGAATCGGAAAGATGAAAGATATCGGTACGCTCAGCCGTCTTGGCATACCCAACCTCAAAGGAGTCATTATCGGCAAGGCGCTTTACGAAGGGAAGATAGACCTGCGTGAAGCCATCAGCCAGTTTCAATAGTGGTCATTCCCGCATGCTTTAAGCGGGAATCCAGTGTAGCAAAAGCGTGGATACCCGCTTACTATCCGCGGGTATGACAGACCTTTTACGAAGATGATGCTTGTAGGAATCGGTTTTGACGTACACCGGTTAGTCAAAAAACGGACTTTGGTTTTGGCCGGAGTTAAAATCCCTTTTGAAAAAGGTCCGTTAGGTCACAGCGACGGTGACGTACTCTGCCACGCTCTGGCTGACGCCATCCTGGGCGCAGCCGCCTGCGGAGACATCGGAACCTTTTTCCCGGACACCGACCCGAAATGGAAAGACGTACCGGGCTTAAAAATATTACAGGATGTGCTAAAGATAGCAAAGAAAAAAAGGCGGGCGGTAAAACAGGTTGATACAATTGTTATCTGCGAAAAGCCGGCCCTCTCCCCTTTCCGGAAAGAAATCCAGACCAACCTGGCAAAAACACTTAAGATTTCACCGGGAATGGTCGGCTTGAAGTTCAAGACTGCGGAAGGATTGGGCGTAATCGGGCAATCGAACGCCATCGTCTCCTTCGCCGTCGTTACAATAAAGTAGGAATTATGATGCGGGTAAGGTTTGCACCCAGTCCTACGGGTTATCTTCACATCGGGAACGCCCGAACCGCGCTCTTTAACTATCTTCTGGCGCGCAAGGAACACGGTTCCTTTATCTTGCGTATTGAGGACACTGATTTAGAACGAAGCCGGCCCGAATACGAAAAAATGATATATGAAGACCTGACCTGGTTAGGTCTGGACTGGGACGAAGGTCCGGACAAGGACGGTCCGTACGGACCGTATCGGCAGTCAGAACGGCTCAGTTATTACCGGGAGACGGCCCAGCGCCTCCTGAAAGAAGAAAAGGCTTATCTCTGTTACTGCAGTCCGGAAGAATTGGAATCAAGACGGCAGGAACAGATGAAGAAAAAAGAGAGTCCCCGGTACGACAACCGCTGTCGCTCTCTCACCCCTGACCAGCAAGCCGCCTATGAAAAAGAGGGACGAAAACCGGTTATTCGTTTTAAACTGCCCGAAAAAAAGGTCTCCTTCCTTGACATTATCCGGGGTGAAATCACTTTTGACACCAGCCTGATGGGCGACCTCATCATTATGAAATCGGACGGAAGGCCCTCTTTCCACTTTGCGGTAGTCTTAGACGACATCTATATGAACATCACCCATGTCGTCCGGGGCGAAGACCATATCTCCAACACCCCGCGCCACATCCTGCTATTTGAAGCCCTGGGAAAAGAACCTCCCTTGTTTGCCCATATGGCGATGACCTTAGGTCCGGACGGCAGCCGGCTCTCCAAAAGGCACGGTGCCACTTCTTTACGGGAATTGAAAAACCAGGGGTTCTTACCGGAGGCGGTCTTCAACTATCTGGCTCTTTTGGGCTGGGGAACCACTGAAGATAAAGAAGTATTTACCCGGGAAGAGTTAATCGGGAAGTTCAGTTTAGACCGGTGTAAAGAAGGCTCAGCAATCTTTGATTTGGATAAACTCACCTGGCTTAACGGGATTTATCTCCAGAAAACGGATATGAACCGATTGGTGGATTTAAGCCTGCCTTTTTTACAGTCCGCCGGCTTAATCTCTGAACCGGTTTCGCAAAGTATCTTAAAGTACCTTGGCGAGATTATTACTATCTTAGGGGAACGGATTAAGAAACTCTCCGACATACCCGATGCGGCCGGATTCTTTTTGAAAGAAGAGATTGCGTACGACCCGGCTGCGGTAGACAAGGTTTTACGGAAGGAAGGAGTAAACAAAACCTTACAGGATTTGTACGACCTTCTGGAGAAAGAAACCGACTTTTCAATCAGCCGCCTGGAAGCGATAATCAGAGATTACTGTACCAGACAGGGCTTAAAGACTTCTGCGGTATTTCATCCCCTAAGAGTAGCCATTACCGGTAAGACCGTTGGTCCCGGCCTCTTTGAGACCCTCCGCCTTTTAGGCAAAGAAAAGGTCCTCCACCGCCTCAAATCCACCCTCTCTCTCTAAAAATAGCGGATGAAGAGATAGAGAGTGGAGAGAACCAGACCCAGAAACCCTATTACCAAACCAATCTTCAACCAATCTAAAAATTTTATCTTAATATTAAACTTTTTCTCCAACAGACCCAACGCCACAATGTTTGCGGTAGAGCCGATCATGGTAATATTACCACCATGGCAGGCACCAAATAGGATTGCCCACCATATTGGCTTTAAGTTCCAGGGATGGAGAACCGCAATATTTTTAACTATCGGGATATAGGTTGATACCACAACAACATTGTCAAGCATACTGGACAGGATACCACTGGAAAACAGGATAATACCGGAAAGAATTGCTGGATTCTGTCCTACGGATTTAACAATCTTTTCTGCCATAATTCCAGCCACGCCGGAACTCTGCATAACTCCTGACTCAGCAAACAAAAAGAGGAAGAACAGAAGCGAGTTCCACTCTACTTCACGTTCTACATAATGTCTTGCCTTATCGCGACGATACAGCATAACTATACCAGCAGAAATTATCGGCAATATTATCAGTAAGGTGTTTTTTTCCAAACCAAATAAAACTTCCAATTCCCCATGTAGAGCAATCAGTAATATGGTAATGCCAAATATCAACATGCTGGTTTTTGTTTTCTGATCCGGGGGGATAGAAATAAGTCGTGAAAAAAAATCATTTCCGGCAAAACCTTTAAGTTTTGAAGACATCTCTTTTATATACCCCCGATACCAGAACAACAAGATAAAGATGGTAATAATAAGAATAATCAGGGAAACAGGTAGGGCGTGAACAATAAAATCACCAAAAGTAAATTTGCTTTTGGTAGCGATCAAGATTCCAATGGGATTGCCTAAAATGGTAGAAGTAGAGCCGATGTTGGTTGCTAAAACTGAAGATATCAGTAGCGGAACAGGAGAGACTTCCAGGAAAATGCAAATATCAAAAATTGCGGTTGCGATTATGATAATTGAGGTAACCTCATCCATCAGTCCTGAAAGTAGCCAGGAGATTACCATTATTAAAACAAACAATTTTCTGCCATCTAAATTCTTTACCCGTAGAATAGAGGTAATAAACCAAAGAAAGAACCCGGCTTCTTTCATCATGCCCACAAGAATCATCATACTGATTAGAAAAAGTATTACCCCACATTCCGCTTATTGAAGGTGCACCGAATCTGAATTAAAGGATACCATGTTT
>CAZVUE010000135.1:0-3611 GCA_964630335.1 uncultured bacterium
TGCGGATTTTAAAAAGACAGATTTTAGCAGTATTACCTTCCGAAGCGGTGCGATTATTGCCGGGCAAGAGGTTCAGGTGTGTTATCTGAACCGCAAATATTCCATTTGCCTTCCAGAGGTAGCATGGGAGGACGGAGTTTCCCTCCGCGAAAAGATTATTATTCTTCATTACCTGACCCAGAGTAAAGGTACCCCGCTTTCTGGAAAATCCATAGACTTCCGTGAAGTCCCGGGTGGAAATCTCTACTACCCCATCTTTGAAGCCCGGGTACACCGGCCCTTTCTCAAGACGTTTGGAGCCAACCCAAACCTGGATGTAGGGGTCGGATTTATTCAACCCCAGCGAGGGTCTTTAGAACCCGCGGGCTTGATAAATCAAGCCCCTACTGGTAAGGTGGCCAGTGGAGCCGATATTTCGGTAATCATTCCGGTCTTTCCCAAGATTTCAATACAATTTTTTCTCTACCCGGGAGACGAAGAACTCCCTTCTGACTGCAAGGTCCTTTTTGATGCCAATATCTCCGACTATTTGACTACCGAAGACGTCGTGGTGGTATGTGAAGACACCGTAAAATCATTGCGAGGAACGTAATATGAATACGGGTATTGTTACCTTTCAGCCTGACGGGAAGAAGATTACGGTTCCCAAAGGGACCGACATCCTGAGCGCGGGAATCGCCGCGGGAGTATATATCAACTCTTCCTGCGGCGGGGAAGGAGTTTGCGGCCGGTGCAAGGTAATCGTAAAGAGCGGCCGGGTTGTCTCCGAACCTACCGGCCGTCTGACCAGAGAAGAGATTGAAGAGGGGTATGTTTTAGCCTGTCGCGCCACGGTCGTTGAGGACGTAGAGATAGAGATTCCGCCGGCTTCACGGTTGGAAAAGGAACAGATTCTAACCGAAGAATCAAAGGCGGAACGGTTATTCGGGGTTTTCAGCAAGGCGGTTGACATTGAAAAAGGGAAGGAAACGAAGGAGAGAGCCATCTTCAGTCACTCACCCTTAGCCACCAAAATCTTCCTGAAACTCCCCTCCCCAACCCTGAAAGATAATATCAGCGATTTGGAGCGGCTTTACCGGGCACTCAGAGAGCATAGTAAGATATCCATCCTTCAGACCGGCCTGGCTAACGTGCGGAGGATGGGCAGGCTATTTCGGGAAAGCCACTGGGAAGTTACCGTTCTTTTGGGCAAACGGAACGGCACCACCGAAATCGTTTTGATTGAACCCGGTGATACCTCACATAGGAACTTTGGTATCGCTCTGGATATTGGTACCACCACCATTGTCGCCCAGTTGGCCGATTTAAATACTCATAAGGTACTGGGTACCAAGGCGACCCATAACCGGCAGTCCGGATACGGTGAGGACGTAATCGCCCGGATGGTCTACGCCAGCAAGGAAGATGGTCTGGAGAAACTGCACCATGCGGTTGTGGATGCGGTCAACGAACTCATCTTTGCCTTGGCGGTGGAGAATGAAATCAGTCTGAATGAGATTACCGGTGTGGCTGCTGCGGGTAATACCACGATGCTCCACCTTTTACTCCGGGTTGACCCGACTTATCTGCGTCGTGAACCTTACGTGCCGACCGCCAACTTTATGCCGGTAATCCGGGCCGCCGAGGCCGGGATAAAGGTTAACCCCAGGGGGCTGTTAGGATGTCTGCCCGGTGTCTCCACCTACGTGGGAGGCGACATTACCGCGGGCATATTAGCCAGCGGGATAGACGAGGCAGAGAAGCTGACCATGTTGATTGATATCGGCACCAACGGTGAGATTGTTCTGGGAAATAAAGAGTGGCTGGTCTGCTGTTCCTCTTCGGCCGGGCCTGCCTTTGAGGGAAGCGGTGTCCATTCCGGAGTCAGGGCGATGGAAGGCGCTATCCAGAGAGTGGAGATAGACCCGGGCAATTACCAGGTGAAATGTTCCGTAATCGGCAGGTGTAAGCCGGTTGGTATCTGCGGTTCCGGCTACGTGGATACTTTAGCAGAACTTTTTAAGGCAAAGGTGATTGAGCGGTCCGGTAAGATTCGCGAGGGACTGAAGACCAATCGGGTCAGAATGGGCAGCGAAGGTCCGGAGTTTGTTCTATCCTGGGCTAAAGATAGCGGAGGCCGGGAGGATGTCGTAATTACCCAGACTGACATCACCAACCTTATCCGGTCCAAAGGCGCCATTTACACCGCCGCGGAAATTTTAGCCATCAAGATGAACGTAAAGATGGATGATATCAATAAAATCTACTTAGCGGGTGGATTTGGAAACTATTTGAACATTGAGAAGTCTATCTGGATTGGGCTGCTTCCGGACCTGCCGCGGAAAAAGTTTGAGTTCATCGGTAATAGTTCCCTGACCGGAGCCAGATTCGGTCTTCTTTCCTATGACGCAATGGCAAAGGTCCGGGAGATTGCTAAGAAGATGACCTATATTGAACTGAGCGTTGACCCGGACTTTATGCACGAATATACCGCCTCACTCTTTTTGCCTCATACTGAGGTCAGCCGGTTTCCCACAGTTATGAAAAAACTATCTTTATGAAAAAGGAGAAAAGAATCTTTCTGGCCGCGACCAGGCAGAATGACGGCAAGACGATGGTAGGAATTGGCCTCCTGGCGCTTTTCAAGGAGACCATCGGTGAGGTTGGGTTCATCAAGCCGGTGGGCCAGAAGTATCTTGAGGTAAACGGAGAGAAGATTGACAAGGATGCCATCCTGGCTTCCCGGATCTTGGGAATCGGGAACGACCTCTTGAAAGCGATGAACCCGATTGCGGTAGAGCGGGGGTTTACCAGAGAGTACTTGAACCGGCGATACCGGTTGAAAGATTTAGTCAACGCAATCAAAAGTTCCTATGCGAAATGCGCTAAAGGGAAGGAGGTTGTGGTCATTGAAGGGACCGGCCACGCCGGTGTCGGGTCGGTCTTTGACCTCAACAATGCGGTGGTAGCCCGGATACTAAAAGCCTCAGTAGTTCTGATTACCACCGGCGGCATCGGAAAGGCGATTGACGAGATTATGCTGAACAAAGCCCTCTTTGACCGGGAAGGCGTAAAATTAGCCGGAGTAATCATCAATAAGGTTGACCCGGAGAAGAAGGAAGAATTAGAGAAGTACCTCCGAATCGGTTTGGCGCGAAAAGGGATTACCCTTCTGGGTATGATTCCTTACACCGAACCCCTGGGTACTTCCACGATGGGCCAGATTAAGGAAGGTCTGGGTTTGAACCTGCTCAGCGGCACGAAGTATCTAAACCAGAAGGTGCGGGATAAGATTGTGGGTGCGATGTTCCCCCACAACGCCTTACAATACATTAAGGAAGGGTCATTACTGATTACCTCCGGGGACCGGGAAGACCTTATTCTGACTGCGCTCAGTCTGGTGATGACCAGAAAGGCTAAGGAGCCGCACATTTCGGGTCTCATCCTGACCGGTGGCATAAAACCGCATAAGACCATCGTGGAACTGATTAGAAATACACCCATCCCGGTTCTGGTAAGTCGGGAGAATACCTACACCGTTGCCTCTGCGGTCCATGACTTAATCGTCAAAATCAGAGAGGACGACTGTCAGAAACTTGATATTGCCAAAAAGTTAGTCAAAGAACACGTTG
>CAZVUE010000136.1:0-3579 GCA_964630335.1 uncultured bacterium
ACTAATTTTGTCGGGATTACGACCGTCTTGCTTTCCTTAAATTCCCTCTGCCCGGAAATCTTATCCAGAATAAGTTGGCTGGCGGTCTGGCCCATCTCCGCGGTTGACTGGTCAACCGTAGTCAGCGGCACTTCTAGGAAATTGCAAATGTCCAGATTCCCGTAACCGGCCAGAGCGACATCGTTTGGGACCTTAATTCCCAAATCCGAAAGGGCTTTGAAGGCACCGCAGGCTACCTCGTCGTTGCAGGTAAAGATGGCGGTAACCTTCTCTTTATTCTCACCATTCAGGAAAAACTTTTTTGTTTCAGAATAACCTTCTGCAGCGTGCCACCCAGTAAAACGAACCAGGGCTGTTTGATACCTTAGGTTATATTTCTTTAAGGCTGTCTGATAGCCGGCTAACCTTTTTTCTGCACTGGAATCACCTTCCGGACCAGATAGGTGGAGGATGTTTTTGTGTCCTAATTCAATCAGGTGTTCCGTAATAAGGAAACCACCTTTTTGGTCGTCAGAGATGACTGAGTCAGTCACCAGACTGGGAACAGCCACATCAACAACCGCAATGGGTATCCTCCGTTTGATTTTTTGCAGTATGTCCAGATTGGTAGCCGAGTATTTCCCCGCCACCAGGATAAGTCCTTTTACACCTCCCTCCAGGAGTTTCTGGAGGCATTTTCTTTCTTCAAGAGAGTCTTCTCTGGCAGAACGCAGGAGGACTTCGTAGCCATTTTTGGTGAGGGTTCTTTCCACACTGCTGATAATCTGGTAATAAAAAGATAGTTGTAAATCAGGGATGATGAGCATAATCAAACGGTTGGTTAATGCCGTGTCAATATTGCTCCCGTCGCGCTTACCAGCAACAAATGTGCCTCTACCCGGGATACGGTAGAGGACACCTTCATTAATCAATTCAATCAGCGCCTGCCGGCTGGTCATCCGGCTGACACCATATTCCTGCGCTAAGTTAGTTTCGGAAGGCAGTTTGTCTTCCGGTTTCATCTGCCCGGAGATTATCTGTGCCCGGATGTCTTCCTTAATCTGAAGGGGCAGGGGCACCGCACTTTTGGGGTTTATTTTAGCCATACGCCATATAGAGATGGATTCCTGTTTACTATCCACAGGAATGACAACCCCTTCGTGTT
Source organism: uncultured bacterium (assembly GCA_964630335.1). GTDB lineage: Bacteria > Ratteibacteria > UBA8468 > MWAK01 > MWAK01 > CAZVUE01. The sequence goes on from CAZVUE010000136.1 coordinate 1,145, forward strand.
GACTTACATTGTATAACACTATTATACCGCAGGAATAAGGAAGTGTCAAGGGGAGGGTGGTAGTAGTTGACATTGTGTTGCATTTGTGAGACAATAGTATTATGAATAAATCAGCGGTAGTACATGTGCGTATCGAATCTGAAACCAAGACAGCGGCGGAAGGCGTTCTGAGGAAACTCGGACTGAGTACGGCAGAGGCCATCAGGCTTTTCTATCACCAGATCTGTCTGCGAAACGGTCTGCCCTTCCCTGTCCATATTCCGAACGAGCTTACCAGAAAGATTCTGGCGAAGAGTCACCAGGGTGAGGACGTGGAATCCTTCTGTTCTCTGGAAAAGATGTTTGAGAGCTGGGAACGATGAAAAAAGTCTCCCAGACCACGCAGTTCTTGCGAGATGTGCGAAAATTGAGGAAGCGTGGGAATGACCTGGAGAAGCTGAAGGTTGTGGTACACGAGCTGGCTGAAGGCAAGCCGATTGACCGCAAGTACCATGAGCACCATCTGAATGGGGAGTGGAAAAACAGTCGAGACTGTCATATTGAACCAGACTGGGTTCTCATCTACACAATTGACGCCATTTCTCTTCGCCTTGAGAGGACAGGTTCCCACAGTGACCTGTTTGGATGAATACGACATTTCAATGTCGTCCGGATGGGCACCTACCGCCAATACCCTCATCTTGTCCCTCCATTTAATGAAGATAGTGAAATAACATTTTTTTCTGTTGAAATCAGAAGATTATCTAAAAGTTGACAATGTCTTTTGGGTCCGGAAAGGAGAAAACGCCTGATGGATTCAACTTCTTCGTAGGTTATCCGGTAGGAAGTATCAGAGAGGTTACTGACCGCCTGACGGATGACCTCGCGCTGAAGGGCAAGAGGCAGGGTAGAGAATTTTTTACCTTGTGTTTCTTCTACGAAGGATGAAGCCTGGTTAGAGATATACTGATAGTCAGCGCTCAGGATTTCAGTCATCCGAAACAGGGTTTTTTTGATGTTGGGATTGTACGAGGCTAAAAGGGGAATTAATTTGTGCCGAAGTTTGTTGCGCAGGTATTTATCTTCCCGGTTGGTGGAGTCGGTCATAAACCGGTATTTTTTAGTTTTGAGAAACTCCATAATTTCCTTCCGGCTTATGGGAAGTAAAGGCCGGACGATAGAAATTTTTGATTGTGGAGACAGGGGCCTGCCCCTGTATGCTGTAGACAGGGGACGATTAGGTTTTATTCCCGCCAGACCCTGCAGCCCGGTACCCCGGATGAGGCGTAAAAGCACGGTCTCTGCCTGGTCGTCCTGGTTGTGTCCGGTAGCGATAGAGTGGCAGGAAAAGTGTCCGGCTGCCGAGGCGAGGAATTCGTAGCGTACTTTACGTGCGTTTTCTTCAGAAGTGGTTGGTTTCAAGAAAACTTTTTTGGTCTGGATTGGTATTTGGTACTTCGCACATAGTTGGGTGCAGAAATTGGAGTCTTTCTCCGAATCGAGCCGCAGGCCGTGGTCTAAATGGGCTGAAAAGAGGTTAAATTTAATCCGGGAACGTAATGAACGCAGAATATGGAAGAGGCAGACCGAGTCCGGACCGCCGGAAAGAGATAGGAGTACCCGGTCACCAGGCTTGATTAATTGGTGGTCGCGGATGTAATTTAGAACTTTGTTCTCTATTGACATCAGTCAATGCCCCCTCACCCTTACCCTCTCCCTCTGAGGGGAGAGGGTTGAGGTGAGGGTGGATTTTGAGGAAGTTTGGGGTAAGACAAATGGCCCTTCTGGTATCAGACCAATTGATAATTTTTTACGAATGAGACCTTTGAGGAAGGCGGTGATGTCCGGAACAATTTTCAAACCCAATCTTTCCACCAATGGCGGCACCCTGTTTTTACTGTAGAGATAAACAGTGGCTTTCTCGGTAACTTTCAGGAGTCCCTCAATCTGCCACTGGTCCAGGGTAAAGTTTTCTGGTTTGGAAAATTTCTTTAAAAATTCTTCAGGACCGGGGAAGATTTTAATCAAAGATTCAAAATCCTGACTGCCTAAACCTTCTTCCATTCCACTGATGACAAGAACCTTTCCGCCTTTTTTTACCACTTCGCCAGCAGTTACCATCCCTTTACTTGTTTGATAGAAGGTTAGGTCAAGGGGATAACCTCCACTGGCCGTTATCACCAAGTCATGTTTTCTGGAGTACGAATCAATGGTAATCTTTTGGCACAACCGGCAGCCTTCCAGAAAGGCTTTCTTATAATTGCCACAGAAGAAACCGACGGCTTTTTTCTCCCGGTTCAGTACGACGTTAACGATAAAATCCACACCAGCCCTTTCCGCTACTTCGGTGATTTCGGAATGGAACGGGTTGTGCCTTAGGTTTCCATTTCTGGCGTTTTTGGATTCCAGAAATTCCGGGCTATGAGTAATCTTTATTGTTTCGTATCCGGAGATAC
>CAZVUE010000137.1:0-3579 GCA_964630335.1 uncultured bacterium
TTCCGGGAATCCCACGCCTGGAAGAGTTCTTTTTCCGCTTCTTCCGTCAGAAGGTCTGTTTGGAACGTTCCGTAAGAGATATTTTTTGTTTTTGCCTGAATGACGATGTTGGTTACCCGGCTAAAGGTTGTGATATAGCCGGGGCCGTCTGTCTTGTTGGCAAATTTAGACAGGGCAGACACCCGGGCCGGATAGGCGGTCAGGCTATCGCCTTCTCCGGCTAAACCTGCGGAAACGATGTCCGGTCTGAATCCTTGACTTTTCAGAGTGTTCTCCATCCGTTGGTATAAGAAGTCAGAAAACAATTTTTTAACACCGCTGTCCTCTTTTTCCCAGGCGCTGAAAGCAATTCCAGTTATTTCACCTAATGAGAGACGGAGGTTTGCCTTCCAGGCTAATTCTATCGCGGTCTGTGCCAGCCGGCGCAAACCATAAGGGTCAGCCGAACCGGAAGGCTGAATGCCGACCGCAAATAACCCGGCAAGATGTAAGATTTTGTCGGAAAAAGAGAGTATTTGCCCCAGGAGGGTTTCCGGTATCCGGTCCCCGGAGAACCGGGGTAAGCGGTATTCTCTGACCGCAGAGGTTACCGCGGCAGAAAAACCGCTGCGTTGTAAAAGGCTGGCACCAATAATTCCGCCGGTTTCGGGAAATTCCCGGACCATACTGGTGGTTAAGTCAATCTTGGCTACATCACTGGCTAAGGTCAAATCCGCTATTTCCGCCTCATTTAAGTTTAGCCTTTTGCCTAATTGGGCTGCGACCAGGGTCAGTTTATTACTGTAATCCGTCAGGGAACCTAACTCTGCCTGGAAGATGACCTTGTTAAGTCTTTTCAGACGTTCCGGAATTGGAGTCCGGATATCTTCCTGCCAGAAGAATTTCGCATCCGCCAGCCGGCTTTCTATCACCCAGTAAAAGCCTTCTTTAACCTCTTTGGTCACCTGGCCGTCAGCGATGATGATAAATTCCGGCAGGAGTTTTTTGTCCGGACCGAAGAGCGGCAGACACTTCAGGTTTTCAATGATTAGCGCCACCACTTCCGGAGGATAAGTGAGTCCGGTTATTTCCAACCGGCTCAAAGCGCTTTGCGGATACTCCAGGGCCTGGGATATTTCCGCTAATTTCTCTTCTGAGAAATCCGCACCGGCTGGTAATAAGGGGGTTATTTCATCTAACAGTTTTTGTCTGCGGACGCGGGAATCCAGGAGGACATAGTTTTTTGAGAGGGTCTGGAAATAGTCAGATATAGAACCAATCTTAACTTTTTTCGGTGCTAAGGTGGGGTGGCCGTAAGTAAAGGGCCTGGCTTTCATCCCGGCAAATTCTACGGGCAGGAGAGCATCGTCCAGCAAAGCGAGGAGTGAGGTTATCGGCCGGATGAAAGGAAGGTCTCCTTCTCCCCAGCGCATTGTGATGGAAAAAGGAAGGGAATTTAAAAGGAGAGGAATTATCTGGCGCAAACATTCCCGTATAGATTTGCCTTCTTCTTTCTTAAGATAGTAGACAGACTTTTTCTCCCCCTCTTCTTTTATCTTTAACTCTTTCGGTTCTATCCGGTGCGCCCGGCAGTAGCCTTCTCCGGTTGATGTAAGTCCTCCGTCTGATTGAAAGACTGCCGCCGCCGGTGGTCCAGGGACTTCCGTCAGATTATCCGGCTGCTTTTTCGGCAGTCCCCTGGCGGTTACCACCAGCCGGCGAACGGTGGAAAAGGTCTCTATTTTTTCCGCGGGTATTCTGAATTCAGTTAAAAACCGGCTGAACCTGAGGGATAGTTCTTCCCGCAGCGAACCGATGGAACCAGCCGGTAAGTCTTCCACCCCTACTTCCAGTAGAAAATCCATGGGTTAAGTTACCCCTCACCCCTCCCTCTCCCTCAAGGGGAGAGGTGTAGGTGTTAGAGAAGAACATTTCTGAACTGCGGAGGCGACCGCTTCCGCAACCCGGCGGTCTAAAGGGGAGGGGATGATATAGTCGGGGGTGAGTTCCTTTTCCGGAACCAGGTCCGCAATCGCCATACTGGCTGCTCGTTTCATCTCTTCGGTAATCTTTTTGGCTTTGGCTGCAAACGCACCTTTAAAGATTCCGGGAAAGGCTAAGAGGTTATTAACCTGATTGGGTAAGTCACTCCGGCCGGTTGCCACCACCACTGCCCCTGCTTTCTTTGCTTCGTCCGGCATAATTTCCGGGACCGGATTAGCCATCGCTAAAATAATAGGGTCTTCTGCCATCGTCCTTATCATCTGACCGTTCAAGAGGTTTGACACCGAGACGCCGATAAAGACGTCGGTTCCCGGTAGAACGTCTCCGATTGAGCCGGTTTTTTTTTGACGATTGGTTAGTTTTGCAATTTCTTCCTTGGCAAAGTTAGTCTGTCCCGGCCGGCCTTCGTAGATGGCGCCCTCCCGGTCACAGATGATAATATCCTTTACCCCGGCGGACAAAAGGAACCTGGTGACGGCAATACCGGCTGCACCGGCACCTGAGATGAACACTTTAATTTCAGGCAATCTCTTTCCCACCAGTTTCAACGCGTTAATTAATGCCGCATAGACCACTACCGCGGTGCCGTGCTGGTCGTCATGGAAGACCGGGATATCCAGTGTTTCCTTGAGGCGTTCTTCTATGGAGAAACAACGTGGTGCTGAGATATCCTCCAGGTTTATTCCGCCGAAAGCAGGCGCAATTAAGGTTATGGTGCGGATAATCTCTTCGGTATCCTGACTGGCGATGGCGACGGGAAAAGCGTCAACACCGCCAAACTCTTTGAAAAGGATGGCTTTGCCTTCCATCACCGGGAGCGCCGCCTCCGGACCGATGTTACCCAGACCCAGAACCGCACTGCCGTCGGTTACCACCGCCACTAAATTGCCCTTGCTGGTGTAATCGTAAACCCGGTTTCGTTCTTTTTCAATCTCCTGGCAGACCGCGGCTACGCCCGGGGTATAGGCTAAAGAGAGGTCTAATTTATCCTTAAGGGGAACCTTACTGCAGACTTCAATCTTTCCGCTATGTTTCAGGTGTAAGGCAATAGACTGCTGGTAAACATCCATTTTAAAAGAGGCTGAACTTAACGATAAAGGCAGAGAAGACAATCGCCACAATAGACATCAACTTAATCAGAATATTCAGGGACGGACCGGCGGTATCCTTGAACGGGTCACCCACCGTATCACCGATGACCGCGGCCTTATGCGGGTCAGACTTTTTGCCGCCCAGGTGTCCTTTTTCAATGTACTTTTTGGCGTTATCCCAGGCAGCCCCGGAGTTTGCCATCATCACCGCGACCGCAAAACCGCAGGTGATGGCACCCGCCAGAAGACCCATCACGCCTTCCACCCCTAAAAAGACTCCCACCGCAATCGGGGTAAGAATGGTGATAATGGAAGGAGCCAGCATTTCTTTTAAGGCACCGCGGGTGCAAATATCCACCGCCCGGGCATAGTCTGGCTTGGCTTTGCCTTCCAGAAGCCCGGCGATGGTGCGGAACTGCCTTCTAACTTCTTCCACAATCCGCTGGGCGCTCCGGCCCACCGCCTTGATTGCCATGGAACAAAAGAAGAACGGGTAAACCGCGCC
>CAZVUE010000138.1:0-1058 GCA_964630335.1 uncultured bacterium
TCGCGGGACTTCTTCTCCTGTGCCTTTTTGGCGTTACCCTTATGATGACGAAATCCGGCGGCGGCATTATGACCTTGATGGTGGTCTCTCTCATCTGCCTGAGCAGTCTCTGGGCATCCAAAATCTCGGCAAAAAAAAAGTATCTACCGTTTCTTATTCTTATCGGGGGTTTTATTCTTATCTTCTGGGGTCTGACAACCCTGAAAATAATACCTCATCGCAATGTCGTTTCTCTGACCGACCGGTTCTTTTACTGGCGGAGTTCTCTAAATATTACCCGCGAACGACCTCTTCTGGGATTCGGTCCGGGAAGTTTCGGCGTTCACTATGCCCGGTTCAAGTTACCCCGGGCAATGGAAACTCAGCACAGTCACAGTACCTTCTTCGAAATCCTGCCGGAAGAAGGGATTTTGGGTGTCATTACCTTCTTCTGGTTCTGGACATTTCTTCTGATTAAAACCGGCCGTAAGAAACGAAATAATATCGAAAACGGCCTCTTCTGGGGAACGCTCGGACTATTCCTGCACAGTCAGTTCGACTTTGACCTTGCGGACCCTTCTGTGGCAACCTATCTTTTTGCTTTGCCGGCATTGATTCCTTTAACCGAGGGAAGGGAACTCCCGGTAAAATTGACCCGGATTGGAACAGGAATTATAATATTAGTGTTACTCTTTTCCGGAGTAAGAACTATTAGACTTTACCGTGCAGAAAAGATTTATCAACAAGGATTAAACCTCTTCTCCAAAGGAGAAAGCGGTTTGGAACTATTGGAAAAAGCCGCATGTCTGGAACCTAAAAGTCCAACCTACTGGGCTAAGTTAGGAAATATCTATTACCGGGCAGGCAAAGGATTGGGTGACGTAAAGATTATGGAAAGAGCAGCTAATGCTTACCGTAACGCGGTACAGGTAGAGCCTTACGCCGCTTCCTATCGGTTTCACTTGGGTTCGTCCGCCGAAGAGATTGCCCGGATGTCCGGTGATAAACGATGGGAAAGTGTAGCCAAAGAGTCTTTTCAACAAGCGGTCTTACTCTATCCAACCAAGAAAGAATATCTG
>CAZVUE010000138.1:1158-3468 GCA_964630335.1 uncultured bacterium
ATGAAATACGCAAGATTACGGGTCCGGCGTCTGGATAAAGTGGAGATTTTTATCATACCGGACGAAGTAACCGTAACCACAGGCGATTACGTCATCATTGAATCTTCTAAGAGTGGTTCGGACCACGGCACGATACTTTCTCTTTATTCGGAACTGCCGCCGGAAATCGACGCAACAAACCTGCCTCGTGTCATTAGAAAAGTAACTTCGGAAGATATCACCCAGATTGAAGGAAACTATCGCCACGACGAAGAGGCTTTCCGCATCTGTTCGGAAAAGATTACCGAAAAAGGAATCACCAAGATGAAACTTCTGGATGCCGAGTATTCGTTCAACCGCACGGTGGTTACCTTTTACTACTTTGCGGAAGAACGCATTGATTTTCGGGAACTGGTGCGGGAATTAGCTAAGATATTCAATTGCCGCATTGAGATGAGGCAGGTAGGCCGGCGGGATGAAGCCCGGATGATGGGCGGGGTTGGAATATGCGGCCGTCAGTTGTGCTGTTCCCTCTTTTTACAGGAATTTAAGCCCATCGCCATGCGTATGGTAAAGGAACAGAACCTTCCCTTAGACCCGGCTAAAGTCTCCGGTCTCTGCGGCCGGCTGATGTGTTGCATCGCTTACGAAAGTTCCTGTCCTTTAACCGGCGGTACTGCAATCAGTAAAGAAGAACGGGAAGAAGACGAAGAGATTCCTGGAAAAGCATAAAAACCCATGGAAAAGTACTACCTCACCACCCCTATTTACTACGTCAACGCCCGGCCCCATATCGGTCATGTCTACACCACGGTCGCCGCAGATGCGCTTGCCCGCTGGGAAAGATTTTTAGGCAAAGAGGTCTTCTTTCTTACCGGTACCGACGAACACGGCAGTAAAATCGCCGCCTCGGCAGAGGAATCCGGCGTAACCCCGAAAGAATTGGCTGACTCAATGGTTCAGCACTACCGGGATTTATGGAAGATTCTTGAGGTCAGTCTTGACCGGTTCATCCGCACCACGGAACCGGAACATGAAAAGATTGTGCAAACAACATTTCTCACCCTCTACCGGAAAGGAGATATCTATCCCGGTACCTACCAGGGTTACTACTGCGTCTCCTGCGAAAACTACCTTACCCCGGCTGAAGGGAAGGTCTGCCCGGACTGCGGAAGAACGGTAAACCAGATTTCGGAACCTACCTACTTTTTCCGCCTCTCCCGGTACCAGGGAGCCCTGAAAGAATACTTTCGGAACCATCCCGAATTTATTCAGCCTCCCCAGATTAAGGATGAAATCAATAACATGCTCGGCATTCCTCTGCCGGACCTGTCTCTCACCCGGCGCTGCGTCTGGGGAGTACCCCTGCCCGCCGAAATTATCGAAAAAGAGACCACGGTAAAATCTGACCCCTGCCTCAAACATGCAGGGGCAGGCCTGTCAATATATGTCTGGTTTGACGCCTTGCTCAACTATCTTTCCGGAGTGGGTGGTCCGGACGGAAACCCTTATAAAAAGTTCTGGCCCCCGGACGTTCACATCATCGGCAAAGACATCATCCGGTTTCACCACATTATCTGGCCTGCTATCTTAATGGCGCTGGAACTGCCGCTGCCAAAAAAAGTCTTTGCTCACGGCTGGTGGCTTTCCGGCGGAGAAAAGATGAGCAAGTCCCGCGGAAACGTGGTCGAGCCCTTTGAATTCTGTCAGCGGTATGGTTCAGAATCCCTACGGTATTTCCTCTTAGCGGAAGTCCCCTTCGGCCTGGACGGAGATTTCACCGAAACTTCGTTTAAGAAAAGGTACAACAGCGATTTGGCGAACGATTTGGGCAACCTGATTCACCGGTTCAAACATCTTATTCTAACCAACTCCGGAGGCAAGGTCCCCGAACCGGGAGAAGGCGGCCCTTTGGCAGAAAAAACCCTCAACATCTTTCCGGAGTTAATTGAAAAAATGGAGAATTTAGACTTCTACGGATTTCTGGAAAAGGTGCGCCAGGTAGTAACTTCCTCCAACCAATATCTTGACGAACAGGCACCCTGGCGCCAAGGGCAAAATGCGAAAAGTACCCTCTATAACCTTACCGAGGTGAGCCGAATCTTAAGCCTTTACCTCAAACCGGTTCTGCCGAAGACCGTAGACCTGATTCGCGGACAATTAGGTATTTCTGATTTACCGGAAACCAAAGATGCGGTAAGGTGGGGATTAACACCAGCGGGAGCAACCGTCAGCAAGACTCCCCCGCTCTTCCCCAGAATTAAATAGTATTTTTAAGGATAAAATTATGGATACTAAATACAAACGGGTTGTGGTAAAAGTCTCCGGAGA
>CAZVUE010000139.1:0-3462 GCA_964630335.1 uncultured bacterium
TCTGCGGATTTCTCCGATTCTTGGTCTTGGCTGGTTACCCATTGGGCAAAGTCTTTACCTTTGCTTGGCAACAGGTTTGCTATTCTTTCGCTGGAAACGGCAAAATTGAGGTTCTGACCCCCCGTGTAATAGAAAGAGACTATTCCCACCACCTCGCCTTTCATGTTGACCACCGGGCCTCCGCTTGAACCTGGTGAGATGGGGGCGGTTATCTGGAGAGTTTTTCCAGAACCCGGTCCCATTCGGACAGCAGAAACAATTCCGTCGGAAACGGTTGCTTCCAGACCCTTGGGGTTACCGAACACTGCGACCCGTTCACCTACCAGAGGCGTGGAGACGGACAAAGAAAGAGGCTGAACGGTATTTTTTTGTAGGTCTATTGAAAATCTTATCAGGTCATTTTTTTCGTCCTCCGCCACAATCTCCTTGACAGCATATTTCCTTCCGTCAGTAGTTTGTACCTCTCCCTTGATTGCTCCTTCAAGGACATGACGGCAGGTGATGACATCACCGTTTTTGGATATAAAGAAACCGCTCCCCGAACCTAACGAATCGCCTTTTTCGTTGTATACTGTAATCAAGACGGTACTTCCTTGAACCCTTTTGATGATTTCTGGCAGACTTTCCTGGGCTGACGGGTAGGAAAAGGATATAACACTCAGAAATAGAAATATCAAAAATAGCCGGAGATAGTTCTTAAAAAACATCATTACCTCCCGAGGTATCACCAAAAGTGATAAACATAGTAATTGTACTATTCGTTATCGGGAGTGTCAAACAACTGTGCGAGATGACCACATTTCCGTTATCAAAACTAATTGCGACTGGAGGGTGGGGTAATTGATATAAATGAGTTGGATTTATGGAAGGGCTGGGGGATAAGTATTCGGTTGGATAAGCCCGAGATGAGCCAAAGACTCTTTTTCTACACTTCCTTCTATTCGTGATAAAAGACAATCGGTTGGGCTCACGATATCTGTTCGGGTAGTAAGAGGACAAATCAAAACAATTACATTCAAGGGGTTATTACAATCTTCTTGGCAGGATAGTATAATTACGGGTCGGGTTTCGTGTTCCGTTTCTTTAAAACCGGGCAGTCTGGTTTCTGGAAAGACAATATTTTCGTTTGCGACAGTCCAAATTTCTCCGGGGTGAATTTTTTTACCACTAATACCAACTCTATCAAAATGGGCTTTCACTTTTGGAGGATGGCGGTGTTTGCTCTTTTTCTTGATTTCTCCATAGAAGAATAAATTTCAAGTTGCCTATTTGCTCTCTCTTCCGGCGTTCCCTTGACTGTCACTTTTAAATTTTTGGCTATTTTCTTAAAAGGAGCCAAGTATTTCTCAAACATTTCTCCTCCCCCTGATTCCGTAAATAAAGCACCTGTTTGACAGTCTTTTATTGCTTGTTCTCGTAATATTCTTATAATATCTTGAGAAATATCTGGATGTGTAATAGGAATCCTATTAAAAAAAGTGCGGAAAAATTGTATGAGTTCTTCTTTGCGGTGATCTGAAATATTTGTGGTAGGCATTTTTTCTTTTGTAGTGATTGTATAATACCTTTCAACTTTTTGTCAAGAAAGAGGAGATTCCCTAAAACTACTTTTGAGCAGTGATGATTTTTACCGCGTCTTCCGCTTTTTCCACCAGGCTGAGGAGATGAAGGTTTTCCGGGTCAATATAATTCTCCTTTACCAATGTGGTGGAGAACCAGTCCAGAAACCCTTTCCAGTAATTTTTTCCCACCAATACCAGGGGTACTTTTTTACTTCTTCCGGTTTGAATCAGGCAGAGAATTTCAAAGAGTTCGTCGTTGGTTCCCAAACCGCCCGGGAAGAAAATGAACCCGGACGCGTACTTGACGAACATATATTTGCGGACGAAGAAGTAGCGGAAGGAGAGCAGAGTTTTAATGTACGGGTTCGGCTTCTGTTCTTTCGGCAGTTCAATATTCAAGCCGAAAGAAAGCCCGCCAGCCTCAGCGGCGCCTTTGTTCGCTGCCTCCATTATGCCCGGCCCGCCACCAGTAATGATGGCGTAGCCGGCTTTTGCCAGAAGACGCGCCACGGTCTCTGCCTTCTTGTAATAAGGGTCTTCCGGCGTAACGCGGGCGGAACCAAAGATACTGACCGCTTTGCCGACATTGGCAAAAGCCTCAAATCCATCCACAAATTCCGCCATAATGTGAAAGACACGCCAGGTATCCCGATAAAGGCTAAACTCCTTATTCATAGCAATTATTGTAGCATATTTGACCGTGACGAAACTATTGGCGTAAAATAAAGGCGATGCTTGAGATAAAGTTTATCCGGGAAAACAAAGCACTGGTAGAGGGAGCGGTGCGGCAGAAGGGTATGTCCGCGGAGATTGAAGCGATACTGAAATTAGACGAAGAGCGCCGTAAGACCCTTGCGGAAGTGGAAGAACTCCGGCGCCAGCGGAATGAAGTAAGTGAACGCATCAGCCGGTTAAAGAAAGAGGGGAAGGAGACCAGCGGACTGGTTGACGAAATGCGAGTAGTCGCAGACCGGATTAAAGAATTAGACGAAATCCTGAGGCAGACCGAAGCCGAACTGGAAAACCTTTTGAGTTTTGTACCCAACATTCCGGCACCAGACGTACCGGAAGGGAAGACCCCGGATGACAATCTGGAGGTAAGGTCCTGGGGCAAAAAACCGGAGTTTGGGTTTCAGCTTTTGCCTCACCACGAACTGGCTGAGAGGCTTGGCCTCATTGATTTTAAGGCAGCCAGCAAGATGACCGGCAGTTTCTTTGCGCTCTATTCCGGCTGGGGCGCCCGTCTGGAGCGTGCCTTAATCAACTTTATGCTTGATAAACAGCGCCAGAACGGGTATCGGGAGATTTCTCCGCCGTTTATGGTTAACCGCCGGAGTATGTTCAATACCGGTCAGCTGCCCAAATTGGAGAAGGATATGTACCGGATTGAGAGCCAGGACTTGTTCCTTGTTCCGACCGCAGAGGTACCGCTGACCAATATCCACTTAGACGAAGTTCTGGACGAAAAAGCCTTGCCGTTATACTATACCGCCTATACGCCCTGTTTTCGTTTGGAAGCGGGTGCCTACGGAAAGGATACCCGGGGTCTGGTACGGCTCCACCAGTTTGACAAGGTGGAACTGGTGAAGTTCTGCCGGACAGAGGATTCTTATGCGGAACTGGAAAAATTGGTGGCTGATGCGGAAAGTATCCTACAGGCGCTGGGTCTTCACTACCGGGTAATTTTGCTCTGTACCGGCGAACTCTCCTTTGCTGCGGCAAAGTGTTATGATTTGGAAGCCTGGGCGCCCGGGATCGGCCGGTATCTTGAGGTCTCTTCCTGCAGTAATTTTGAAGATTTTCAGGCGCGCCGGGCAAATATCAAATACCGCACCAAAGACGGGAGCCGGCGTTTTGTTCATACCCTGAACGGTTCCGGCATCGCCTTAGCCCGAACCGT
>CAZVUE010000140.1:0-3449 GCA_964630335.1 uncultured bacterium
TAGCTGCGGGTGCGGGTTTCCTCTATCCCTTGTGCGGTGAGATGCGGACGATGCCCGGACTTCCCAGCGAACCGGCCGGCACCAAAATAGACATCGACAAAAACGGCGCGGTCGTCGGCCTTTTCTAAAAGGTGCAGAACTTTGAGAAGGTTAATCAGGAGATAAAAAGGAAGTTTGTCGAATTTATCCCCAGGATAAATAAAAAAAAGAGGTTATGCCTCTCCTGGAGTAACTGGGGTTTTGGCCAGGAGAAACTTCAGGTAAGTATCAGGCGATTAGCAAAATTTGGGGTTCAATTCCTTGAACTGCACGGGAATCGCTACGGCGAAGGATTAGGCTATGACGCTGATGAAGTGAAACGGATTGCCTCGGATGAGGGAGTAAAGGTTGCGGGAATATGCGGCATGTTTTCTGCAGAGAATGACCTTTCTTCCATCAGCGGTATCCAGAGGCAGAATGCCATTGATTACCTTAAGCGCAACCTTGACCTGGGAGTTAAATTAGGTGCAGAATACTTTTTGGTTGTTCCGGGAGCGGTTGGCAGATCAACACCCTATGGTACCTATGAGTTTAACCGTTCGGTAGATACCCTAAGAAAAGTAGCCCACCTCTTTGTTGAATCGGGTGTTAAGGCAGCGGTTGAACCGATTCGTTCCGCAGAAGTAAGTTTCTGTCATACCTTTAAGGAGGCTAAAGAGTATATTGAGGCGGTAAACCACCCCGGGGTTCAGCACATCAACGGTGATATCTACCATATGCTGACCGAGGAAGACCATATCGCCAGGACCATCCTTGATTACGGTAAATACTTGATTAACCTCCACATGGCAGACAGCAACCGCCGGGCGTTAGGAAAAGGAATGATGGACCTGGATACCATCCTTAGGGCTCTATACCTGATAGGCTATAACGAGAAAGGTCATTTCTGTACACCAGAGCCTTTGGGTCCAGGCGGTGACCCATATCCAGCCATGCACGGTCTTCAGCAGAAGTCCGTGCTTGATCTTCTGGTGAAAGATACCGCCGGGTACTTCCGCGCCCGCGAGCAAAGAATCTTTGACAACCCCTTAATTTACTCTCCGAAGACCTGGCCGGAGAAAATGTAAATCTGGCTGTCTTTCTCTTTCCAGGCGTTTGAGGGTAGACCTGCTTTCTGGCAGGTATGCTCTAAGAACTCCTGGCGGTTCCAGCCGTATTCGGTGGCAACCTGAGGCAGGAGAAGACCGGAAAACCCTCCCTTAGAGATATAGAGTCCATACTTCCCGACTTCAATTTCTTCAACCCTGTCAATCAGTTTTAACGGTGAGAGAACCGTGATTTCTATTCTGATTTCCTTCAGTTCTTTTGCCGAGACCGGAGGGAATCGATAGTCCCTGGTGGAGGCAGAAATCGCCATCTCGGTGACCGCCTGGTAAAGGGGCTCGACCGGTCTGATATATCCGATACAGCCTCTTAAAGTATCCTTCTTTTTGAGCGTAACAAAGACCCCGCGCCTTTCCGAAAGCCGGCTGGACTTTGGTTCAAAGTGCGGTGTCTTACCGTGATTGATATATGCTTCCAGAGTATTCCGGGCAATCTGAAGTAACTCCTTCTGTTCACTCTTATCCAGTTCTCCGCCATTTTGGGAGTTACCGGGTAACTTTGTAGGGGCTTGATTTATCAAGCCCGCGGGTCGGATAAATCCGACCCCTACGTTGGGATTAGCGTAGGAGAAAGCGATGGAACCGTACCCCACTACCCGGCCTTTGTCTCCGGTTACATCTCCGGAATTGGCGTATTTCAAGGTTTTAACCTCACTGTCAAAGTTCTGGGCTAAGAGCAAAAGAGCGATTATTGGTGAAGCCCCACACAGTTCTGCTTTCCCGGAGTTTAAATCCTGGACTAAATTGTTAAGGTCAAGTCTTTCGATAGATTTGAGGGCTAACCGGTCCATCTTGACTGCTTCTTCGTAAGGGTGATAGTGGGACATATCGGAAGAGGCGATGACCAGAACATCGCCGCGTTTCTTTTGGAGGATACTGACAAGAGTATCAGTAAAGGACTGATATTCGTTTCCTTTCAAACCACCAAACATTATCGGCACAATTTTGAAGTCTTTGAGGCTCTTTTGCAGAAAGGGTATCTGAACTTCTAAGGAGTGTTCATTTTCAAAGACATTAGGGTTGGGTTTGACAAAAGCGCATTTTTCCGTAATCATTTTAGCGGTTTCGCTATCTACGGGTACATTTCCCAAAGGAGTCTCCCAGGAGCCGGAAGGGTAGATGGCGATACCCTCAAAGAAGG
The DNA here is from genome assembly GCA_964630335.1 of uncultured bacterium. Classification (GTDB taxonomy): domain Bacteria; phylum Ratteibacteria; class UBA8468; order MWAK01; family MWAK01; genus CAZVUE01. The sequence continues at coordinate 2,284 of CAZVUE010000140.1, forward strand.
CCTGGTGGCTGGGTCCCAGGAGGATTACGGTACGATAGTCCTTCCCTTTTACCTGGGCAAACCCGTAGGCAGCCACTTTTCCGGAATACTGGTAGCCGGCGTGCGGCGAAATCAGACCGAAGATGTTATCTACCTTTGAACTGGCCGGCACTTCGGCTAAATATTTTTCTACCATAGTTTCCAGAACTTTTTTGTCACCGGGATAGAACGCGCCGGCAACCGCAGGTTTACGTATTCCACTCATCTCTCCTCCATAAAGTTGTAAAGTTAAAAATAAGAGAAAAATAAAGAGAAAAATAGGGACAGCGACCATTTTCCTTCCTTCTTTTTTTATGAAAATGGTCGCTGTCCCTATTTTTTTTACCGTGTCCATACACCCGCTATCTTTTGTCCGCAAAATTCGCATTTCCCGTCCTTGATATAATTATTGATGACGCTGTAGCCTACCCGTACCACCACCGCTTTTTTGCATTTTGGGCAATAGGTATTCTCTGCCGGGTGGCCGGGAATGTTTCCGATATAGACATAATGCAGTCCGGCCTTCCGCGCGATATCCCGTGCTTTTTCCAGCGTGGCTACCGGTGTGGGAACGATGCCGGTCATTTTGTACATCGGCGAAAATCTGGAGAAATGGAGCGGGACGTCAGAACCCAAGTTATCCTTTATCCACCGGCACATCGCCTTGAGCATCTGGCTGTCATCGTTATATCCCGGAATAACCAGGTTGGTAATCTCCAACCACACCCCTTCCTTTTTAAGCGTTTTGATTGTTTCCAGAACCGGCTCTAATTCGCCTTCACAGACATCAGAATAGAATTTGGGGCTGAATCCTTTCAGGTCAATATTGGCCGCATCTAAATACCGGCACAACTCCTTTAGCGGTGCCGGATTGATGTATCCGTTGGAATGGTAAACGTTAAGGACACCCTTCTGGTGTGCAATCTTGGCGGTTTCCAGCATATATTCATAGAAGTTGGTCGGTTCCGTGTAGGTATAAGCGATGCTCGGGCATCCGTTCTTCAGAGCCATCGCTACAACCTTTTCCGGCGCAAAAAAGTAGTTTTCCGTTTCCAGAGGCGACACCTGGGAAATCTGCCAGTTCTGGCAGAATTGGCATCTCAGGCTACAACCGGCACTGGCAATGGAGAAGGCCTGGGTTTTGGGAA
>CAZVUE010000141.1:0-3426 GCA_964630335.1 uncultured bacterium
AAGGGGTCGGATTTATCCGACCCGAATAAGCGGGCTTGATGAATCAAGCCCCTACCTTGCTAACGGTGTTCACTGAGTATTTACGGATTGAAGGGATTTAGGAGATGTCTGCCGATACTTTTTACCACAGGCAGAACAGGTAGAGGTTTTTTCCCGGGGTGAAAAACTTAGTTTAACTCCGCATTCGCACATCCAGCCGGTTATTTTGGCGGGAACACCAATAACCAAAGCGTAGTCCGGAATATCCCTGGTTACCACTGCCCCTGCACCTACAAAAGCGTACCGGCCAATGGTATAGCCGCAAACAATGGTAGCGTTAGCTCCAATGGTAGCGCCTTTTTTGACCACGGTCTTGCGCAGTTCATTCATTCGGGGTATGGCACTCCGCGGATTGAAAACATTGGTGAAGACCATTGAGGGACCACAAAAAACATCGTCTTCCAAAATTACTCCTTCATAAACCGAAACGTTGTTTTGAATCTTGACGTTATTACCGATGGTAACATTGGGACCGAGCACCACATTCTGTCCAATCTTGCAATTTTCTCCAATCCGGGAACCACCAAGGATATGGCAAAAGTGCCAGATCTTGGTTCCCGCACCGATTTTGACATCTTCGTCAACGTAGGAGGAAGGATGAACAAAACATGAGATTGCTTTGTCAGCCTTTTGGCTTCCTCGCAATGACAAGGGGCCTGCCCCCCTGTTTACTACTACAGGGGCAGGCTCTGCATGCATTAAGGGGCCTGCCCCTGCATGCATTAAGCAGGGGTTGGAAAGAGAACGCTGACATTCATCAAGGATTTTGAGAACCCGGAGCCCCTCTTTACCATCGGTGCGGGGGTGCTTTCGGTTATTCAGGCACTCTAAAAAATGGCGGGCTTCCGCTAAGAGGGGTTCTTCCATCTGAAGGGGAACTACCTCTGGCTCTGCTTTCTGAGCGGTAGGAACCCGGTCCTTCCAGGCTACTTTGTGAGAATAAATAACTAATTTTTCCGGAGCAGCATCATCAAAGACCGCCATCTTTTCCTGACCAATAACCACTAATCTTTGCTCCTTGTAAGGATGGAGCCAGGAAATAAAGATATGCGCCTGCACATCATTTTTAAATACGAAATGCGAAAGGGTTATGTCGGTAACACCCGGCTGGAGATAAGTAGCGCCGGTAGCGGTCACTTTTATTGGTTCTTCTTCCAGAAGCATCAGCATTACCGAAATATCATGGGGCGCAAAGGACCACAGGATATTCTCTTCGCTCCGGATCCGGCCGAAGTTGAGACGGTTGGAATAGAGATAGTAAATCTGCCCCAAAGAACCGCTATCAATTAACCCCTTCAATTTCAACACGGCCGGATGATAGTTGAGGATGTGACCCACCATCAGGATTAACGATTTCTCTTCCGCGATACGTACCAGTTCTTTTCCTTCTTCCAGATTCAATGCCAGAGGTTTTTCCACAAAAACATCTTTTGAGTGTAACAAAGCGGACCTGGTAATTGCATAATGGCTGGCAGCGGGCGTGGCAATGACAACAGCGTCTATTTCGGAGTTAGCAAGGACATCTTCGAGAGAAGTTGTGGTCTTGGGTTTCTTTGAATCGGAAAGGTCCCACGAAGCGAGAATGTTTTTTAAAACCGCCGGGTTTTCATCGCAAATAGTGTGTAAAACACCCAACCGACTGAATACGCGAACGAGGTTCTTGCCCCAGTGCCCGGCACCGGCTACAGCAATATTCTTCTTCATTATCACTATTTTAGCACACAAACATCTCTTACGTCAGGTCAGGCAATAAATCTTTTAAAAAGACCAGACCGACATAGAAATCCCCTTGTTCCGTTGCCTCCAGAACCGGAACGGCGTGGTAGTTATGTTCCCTGAAAATTGTAAGCGCCCTCTCTAAAGGTTCGTCGCGATACAACACCGGGAATTCCCGCGAAATGAGGTCCGCGACGATAACCAAATGATTCAGTTCTTCGGAAAAGATAAAATCGCGCAATTCAGAAAGTTGCAGTACTCCCTGATAGATGCCGTTTTTGTCGGTAACCGGATAGATTGGAATTTCAAAACCCTTGACATGCGTTAATATGGCTGGAAGCGACTCGTTAAGTTCCAGAGGAGAAACATCCCTGCTCAGGTAATCCTCCAGACTCCGGTACCCCTCCTGATGTTTCGTCCCGGGGAAAAGGAGAACCCGGCTCATTATCGGTCCGGCAAAAGTGCTCACCAGAGCAAGAAGAATAATGGAATGAAGAAAGACCGGTGCAAAAAGTCCCACTTCATAGCCGGCAATGGCTGCTGCCAAAGCAGTGGAAAGTTGTGGGGTGGTGGCAAAACCGAAACCGAAAGATTCGCGAAGACCGAAAGATTCTCTTCGCGCCACCCAGAATCCGGAGATGATTTTTGTTCCCATCAGGGTTAAAGTAATAATTACCGGATAAACCCAATTGTACCCGAAACGAAAGATGCGCAGGTCGGTTTTCACACCGACAACCAGAAAGAAAATTGGTATGAAAATTCCGGAAGAAAGGAAATTTATATTCTGGAAGACCCGGCGGTCCAACCGGACATTCGCCAGGGCGATTCCCGCCAGGAACGCGGCAATGATGGCATGCATCTTCAGAATATGCGCCAGGGCAACGGCAATCAGAATGATAACAATAAGAAGTCGGGTCTGGTCCTCTGCGGAAAGGGTTCTAATCTTCGGGTGGCCCACCATCTTCCGGCTCAAAACGGGTAGACCAAAGAGAAGAAGAAAAAGGTATGCCGCAATCGCCAACCCCAGCAATCCAAGGAGCAGCAGATTTTCGGTAGTGAAGTAGAAAATAGCCAAGGAAACCACAAAGAGGCTCAAGATGTCAGCCAGAACTGTGCCACCGATTAAAGTCGAAATGAAGGAACGCATCTTGTGAGAACTGCGGTAGGAAAATTCATAAAAGAACGGTACGATAATTCCGATGGCGGAAGAACTGAAGATGGCGCCAAAAAGAAAATTGAAACTGGGATGGCGCAGATGGTATTCTGAGGTCAGGGCTAAAAAGAACCCGATGAGAATTCCCACGATTCCAGCACCTAAACCGTTAAAAAGGAAAAATTTGAGCAAACTGCGGCGGTTTTTATAAAGGGTGGGATGCTTCAATTCCAAGCCGGCGGAAAACATTAACAGGATGAGTCCAAAGTGATAAAAGTACCTTATGGTTTCGGTCTCTTTGACCAAGCGGAAACCGCTCGGACCGAGCAGAATCCCCCACAGGATATAGACAGAAAGAACCGGCAGACGCAGAAAATTGGCTAAGGGGCGGGCGGAAAGCATTATGATAAAAGCACCCAGAAAAAAGATCAGGGTGGAATCCATCAATGTATAGGGGTTGCCGAACAATAAAATTGCCTATTTGGAGTCCCGGATTTGAGGTTAGTGCAAGGCGCGAC
>CAZVUE010000142.1:0-3411 GCA_964630335.1 uncultured bacterium
CAGCCTGAGTATTGCCTTAGGGCAGGTGGAGACCCTGGAAGATGAGGGTGGCGATGCCCGCGCCCAGGATACCGCCGTAAATAACCTCTAACCAGGTGTGGACACCCCGGCGCACCCGGCTCTGGGCCACCAGGATGGCTAAGGGTAACGCCATTGCGGTAACCAGCGGACTGCCGGTGGCGAAGAAGATGGCGGAGACCAAGGCAAAGGAGAGCGCGGCGTGGCCGCTTGGCATTCCGCCGTGGAAGAGGGATTTGGAATGGAGCATAACCTTGAGGGCAAAGACCAGGGCGATAGTGCCTAAGAGTGCGATGACCGTAAGATACCATGGGCACCGCGAAATTGCCGCCAGGGCAATTTCTGTTTTCACGGGCAGGTGGGTACCTAAGATAAGGTAACCGATGAAAAGGGAGACGACCGCGGTTATCAGAACGCAGGCCGCACCGACGTTCTTGATTTCCCGGATTCTTCGGTTGTGGTCTGGGATTATCAGGTCGGAGAGCTTTTCCAGAGTGGTATTGACCATCTCCGCCACCAGGACCGCGGTAACCACCAGAAGAAGTGCGTAGAATTCTACCAGGCTTAAGTCCAGAAAGACCGAGCCAAAGAGGACGCAGAAAGCGACTATCAGATGGATACGGAAGTTTCTTTCCTGCCGGACACAGAAGAGCAAGCCCCTGAAAGCAGAATCGAAACTGTCCAGAATTCCGAACTCTTTATGCCTCTTTTCTTCCATATTCCCTGTATGCTGTCCTTACTATTCGTTCGGTTTCCGCAAACATCCGCCGGCGCTCTTTTTCGGTACGGTCATCGTAGCCAGACAGATGGAGAAGACCGTGGATGGCCAAGATTAGCAATTCTTTTTCCAGAGGATGGCGATATTCCTTTGCCTGGGATTTAGCCCTCTCTGCGGAGATTAAGATATCCCCTTCTCCGGGTCCCAGCCGGAAACTGATAACATCAGTAATTCCCTCCCTTTCCAGAAACTTCCGGTTATAAAAAACAATCTTTTTGTCACTGACCAGGATAATGCCAACCTTACGGAACTTAAGCCCGGATACTTCAAGCGCTTTCTTTATCTTCTGACGGAGACTTTTTACGTCTACCTTTACCTTGCGCTGGAGGTTTTGCAAGTAGAGTCCGTCTTTTGCGTTTCTCATTTTCATAAGCGCGGATGATTTCGCGCACTAAGGGATGGCGCACCACGTCCTCTTCGCCGAAATAGACGAACTGAATTTCCGGGATGGTCTTCAAAAAACGCTCAATGTCTTCCAATCCCGAGATTACTTCCATCGGCAGGTCGGACTGGGTTACGTCTCCGGTGACCACCGCTTTTGACCCTACCCCTAACCGGGTCAGGAACATCTTCATCTGGTCCGGCGTAGCGTTCTGGGCTTCGTCAAGAATGACAAAGGCTTCTGAGAGGGTCCTGCCCCGCATATAAGCCAGGGGTATAATCTCCACGATGTGGTGGTCCATCAGGCGCCGGATTTCCTCAGGCCAGACCAGGTCGTAAAAGGCATCGTAGATGGGCTGAAGATAAGGCCTGATTTTCTCTTCTAAATCGCCGGGGAGGAAGCCTAATTTCTCTCCGGCTTCAATGGCGGGTCGGGAGAAGATGATTCGTTCCACCTGATGTTTTCGCAGGCTTTCGATGGCTAAGGCGACCGCTAAGTAGGTCTTTCCGGTACCCGCAGGTCCGATTCCCACTACAATATCCCTCTGCCGGATAGCATCTACGTAAGTCTTCTGTCCGGCTGACTTGGCGCTGATAGTCTGGCGCTTGGAGCCGATGTAAATGTTTTCCTCTTCCTCAGCCTCCGTTCTGTCCGGCGCATCCAGAATCGGGGATTTTTTGTTGGCAATGCGGTCAAGCCGTTCCTCAATCGCCGACTGGGTCATCAGCACTTTTTTGCGGGCACCCTTAATGATCAGTTCGCTTCCTCTGCCTGCAATGGTTACGCCGAAATCCTTTTCCAATTGCCGGATGTTATGGTCAAACTGTCCAAAGAAGGTGCGTGCTAATTCCTGGTCAACAACCAAAACCCTTTTCATATGAAAAAAGGGCGAACGTGCTCAAGGAGGGATTGCCCCCGGCATTTCGTTTCGCCCTCTCTCTGTAATTTTTTCAGAACTATTTCTTCTCTCGCGGAATAATTAATTTCTGCCCTGGATAGATGAGGCTGGGGTCCTTAATTCTCTTCCGGTTTGCCCGGTAAATCTTTTTCCATTCCTTGCTGTCTCCGTAGACCCCTTCTTTACCGGCAATCTTAATCAGGAAGTCACCCTTCTTAACCAGATAGAACTCCGGTGGCTTTATCTTCAGTTTTTCCACTTCCTCTTTCAGGGTTGCCACGTCCTTCTCTATCTGCTGGTCTTTCTGTTCTAAGTCAAACCGGGTTCGCGCCAAATCCTCGGTCATCTTCTGGTTAATTTCGTTGACCCGGTCAATGGAACGGTTAACCTGTTCAATGGATTCGTTAGCCTTGGTTATAGCATTGTCGGCAGATTCAATCGCCTTCTCACTGGTGGCTTTGGACTGGGCAGACTCTTCCTTTGCCTGATTGGCAACCTCTTCCGCCTTTTTACTGACCTCCATCGCCGTCTCTGCGGTCGCCTTAGCCTTAGCCGCATCAATCTCCGCTACCGTTGGTACCGACTTGATGACTGCGGATGTATCTGCGAATCGTTTAGACTTGCGCGGCTGACGTATGATCTTTGGGCTGGACTTGTCCTCTTGAAAAATTCCCTGGGGAGCGCGTTGCAGGTCAAGGGTAGGCGGCTGGAAATTTTCTGAAGGGCCGCCCACCAGATAACCGCCGGCCCCTCCTTCTCCGAAGGCCGGTACCGTTAACAAAGTTAAGCCTAACCAGACGAAAAATTTCTTCCCGGTCATATTTTTCCTTAGATTACTATTTTACCGTAGTAAGGGCGCTCTGTCAATTATTACGCAAAAAAGGTATAATAATAACGGCAGTATACATGGGAGGAGGTGAGAAGGGATGCTGGAAATAAAACATTTTGTGGGCGGGACGACCCGGAGTGGCCTGAGGTTTGTGGAGGACGAGATGAATTCATGGATTAAAGAGCAGAATATTACAGAGATAAAATTCGTTAACGAAACCTTCGGTCAGGCGCCAACCGGAATGAGCGGTGCTCCGGAAAATGTCATCTTTATTTCTGTATGGTACGAAAAACCCGGCTGAACAGCGATGGGGTTCAAAGGTCTACCGCGCCTGTAGCTCAGCCCGGATAGAGCAAGGGATTCCTAATCCCTGTGCCGCAGGTTCAAATCCTGCCAGGCGCACTTTTATTCTTCTTGCGAGAGGCAGGATTTGAAGTGAGCGAAGTAAGGAATTGCGACGAATAGGTAGCAATTCCAGCACGGGTCCCCTACCAGTTGAATCTGGT
>CAZVUE010000143.1:0-3355 GCA_964630335.1 uncultured bacterium
CTGCAGGTCCACTTTTTTCCGTTTTTCCTCTTCCTGAAGTTGATATAGCCTACTCTTTAGAATCAAAAGGGCATTTTCTTTATTCTGATACTGACTGCGTTCATTCTGGCAGGTAACCACGATATTGGTTGGCAGGTGAGTGATGCGAATCGCGGTTTCAACCTTATTGACGTTCTGACCGCCGGCTCCGCCAGCCCGGAAGGTCTGAATTTCAATCTCTTCCTCTTTAATCTCAATTTTTGCCGCCGGTGGAACTTCGGGAATGATTGAGAGGGAAGCAAACGAGGTGTGCCTGCGGCGATTGGCGTCAAAAGGGGAGATACGTACTAAACGGTGCACGCCAGCCTCACCTTTCAAATATCCGTAGGCAAAGGGACCGGTGATTATCAGGGTGGCTTGTTTCAGTCCGGCTTCTTCGCCCGGCAAGAGGTCTACTGTTTCCAGTGTCCAGTCTTTACGCGCTGCCAGGCGGTTATACATTCTGACCAGCATCCCCACCCAGTCGCAGGCTTCGGTTCCACCGGCACCGGCGTGAAAGGTTAGAATAGCCGGCTGCCGGTCCTCCGGTGTGGTAAAAAGCATCCGGATTTTAAGGTCCCGGATTCCGTCTTCTAATGTTTTAAGCAGTCCCTCCGCTTCCTTCTGTAACTTTTCGTCCGGTCCTTCTACAAGGAGTTCCAGAAAAGCCGAGACCTCCGCCTCTTTTTTCTCAATCTCCGTAAAGGTATCAATCTCTTCCCGCAAGACCTTTAACTCCTCAATTACCGGACCGCTCTCCGGAGTTTCCCAGAATCCCTCTTTTTGCATCCTTGTTTCCAGACCTGTCAACTGTTCCTTTTTCCCGGAAACGTCCGCCTGGGTGACAAGTCGTTCTCTCAGGTTTCTTACCGTTTCAAACCTTTCCTGCAGTTCCCTGATTTCCATTTCCCTCTTTCAAATATCTTAAAAATCCTCTGACCACTCCCTGACCGCCCGGGACAGGAAGAATAATTTTTGCCACCTTCTTTACTTCCGGGTAGGCGTCCGAGGGGCAAACCGGGTATCCAACGCATTTCATTGCTTCAAGGTCGTTGAGGTCATTACCGATATAGACTACGTTCTTAAGAGGAACATTCTTTTCCCGACAGTATTTCAAAAGAGTCTCTTTTTTGTTCTGGACATTTTTAATGACAGGTATACCAATCTTTTTTGCCCTAACTTCAACCACTTTATTGGTTTCGGCGGTTATGATTACTTGTGCTATGCCTGTATTCTTTATTATGGTAGTTGCCAAGCCGTCCGACCGGTTTACGACCACGCTCTCCAAACCGTCTTCTCTCAGAATAACTTTGTTATCGGTCAAAACACCGTCAAAATCATAGACTATTAATTTAATGTTCTTTAGAATTTTGTTTTTCATATGTCATTCCCGCGTGTCTCCCCTCTGCCCTTTCCCTCGGATGGGAAAGGGTGAGGGTGAAAGAATTATTATTGTATCACGAGTGACCTTGACTCTGCAATGAGGCAACTCGCCCCCTTGACATTGGCACCCCTTTGTTGTTACAATAAAGTAACAATTGATAACAGGAGGGATAATGGGAAACGTTCTTACCGGAGCCAGGGTTTCAGAATCACTGATAAAGGAAGTTAAAGTTTTTTGCCAGAGACATGGACTTAAATTAAGTTATTTCGTTACGCAGGCGCTTCGGGAAAAATTATCCGAGATTACCGAGGAAGAAAAAGACCTGGCACTTTTCAATGCCCGGGAGAGTGAATCTGATATTTCAGAAGAGGAGATGAACCACTACCTCAAGTCCCGGGGATTGAATGTATAGGCTTGTTTATAAGTCCAGCGTTAAAAAAGATTTAGACAATCTTTCGAATAGAGATTTAGAAAGGGTCTCTGCAGAAATAAACAGCCTGAGGGCAAATCCTCTACCGCCTGGAGTTAATAAAATCAGGGGAGGATTAAAGAACCGTTTTCGGATACGGTGTGGCGATTTTAGGATTGGATATCTAATCGACTTCTCTGGAAGGTTAGTTCGGATTATATTTGTAAGAAGGCGAGGCGAAGACACTTACCAATAAAAACGTAAGTGTTTTTACAAGGTCATTCTTTTATACCAGGATATCGTTTTGATTAAACCTTTTTCCAGGGGTGTTTTCGCGACAAAGCCGAATTCCTCTTTTGCCCTGGAGGTATCAAGGCACCGCCTTGGTTGACCGTCGGGTTTCGTACTATCCCACCTTACGCTACCCGAAAAGCCGGTAAGTCTGACAATCAAGGCTACCAGGTCTTTTATGGAAATTTCAAATCCGGCGCCAAGATTTACCGGTTCGGGTTTGTTGTACTTTTCAGTCGCCAGAAGAATTCCCTCCGCGGCATCTTCCACGTAGAGAAATTCCCGGGTAGGGGTTCCGGTACCCCAGACCACAAGTTCTGATTCTGATAAGCATTTGCGGATAAGAGCCGGAATGACGTGGGATGTCTCTAAGTCAAAATTATCTTTGGGCCCAAAAAGGTTTACCGGTAAGAGAAAGATGGAGTTAAAACCGTACTGCTGACGGTACGCCTGTGATTGAACCAGAAGCATCTTTTTCGCCAAACCGTAGGGTGCGTTGGTTTCTTCCGGGTAGCCGTTCCAGAGGTTTTCCTCTTTAAAAGGGACCGGCGTATGTTTGGGATAGGCACAGATGGTACCGATAGCCACGAACTTTTCTATTTTTCTTTGTCTGCCTATTTCCATCAACTGTACGCCCATCATCAGGTTGTCATAAAAGAATTCGCCCGGGTTTGCCAGATTTGCTCCGATTCCGCCCACCTTTGCGGCTAAATGGATGACGATATCCGGGTTACTGTTCTGATAGGCCCGCTTTACCGCCTCCATCTCTGTTAGGTTGTAATCCTTACTCCGGGGCACAAAGATATTACGGCAACCTCGCTCCTTAAGTTTTTCAACCAGAAAAGAACCCAAGAACCCGGCGCCACCGGTAACCAGAACCTTTTTGTCCTGCCAGAAGTAACCCATAACGTAACCATCATTGTATCACGACTGACATTGACTCTGCAATTGGCCCCCTTGACATTTTCTTTCGTTTCGGTTATTATAGAAATGAGGCCTTAAATTTTTATAAAAATGCGAAATGAAAAAGAGAGATGCTATCTGGCGGGAGGTTCTTTACCAGGTGATGGAAAAAAAGCGGTTTCAGTTTACCCAGAAGGAACTGGCCGAAAGATTCAGTATCTCCGTGAGCACAGTATTTTCAGCCTTAAGGATTCCGCGAGCCTTAAATGCGGTAGAGGTTACCGGGCGCTATTTTCGGGTTCGCAGTCCGGAGAAGATTCTCTATCTCTGGGCAACCTTAAGGAACCTCA
>CAZVUE010000144.1:0-3328 GCA_964630335.1 uncultured bacterium
TGCGGTTGGAATGGCATTCATAATGTCGCCGGCGAGGAGGGACACTTCCCCTGTTTCTTTTGCCGCAAGGTCTCCGGCCAGTCCGTGGATGTATACTCCGAGTCTGGCTGCGGAGAAGGGGGGCAATCCCTGAGTCAATAGCCCGGCCACAATTCCCGCCAGTACGTCACCGCTGCCCGCGGTTGCCATACCGGGATTACCGGTAAAGTTAAGGTAGATTGAGCCATCTGGTGCGGTAGACACGGTCTGATAGCCTTTCAGAATAGTTACCACTCCGTATTTCCGGCTGAACTCTAAGGCGGTCTCCTGACGATGCTTTTGGATTTCAGCGGTGTGCATACCGGTTAGTCTTGCCATCTCACCCGGATGGGGCGTAACGATTATCGGTCCTTTTACTTTCTTTAATATTTCGGGTTGCCCTGCAATTGCATTGAGACCGTCAGCATCCAGAACCAGAGGTTTCTCAATCTTTGGCAGTAAAAAAGTAACCAGTTTAGTTATTGATTCTTTCCTGCCTAATCCGGGTCCGATTAAGAGGCTATCGGCACGGGGGAAAAATTGCATAATGAGCGAGCCGCTATCCGCGGAGATGCTTCCTTCCTTCTCCGGAAGAGGCAGGTACATCACTTCCGTAAATCGGGAAGCCAGGATGGGATAGACGCTGAAAGGGGTAGCCAGGGTTACCAGTCCGGTACCGATTCGGAGAGCAGAGTTTGCTGCCAAGCCGGCCGCCCCGCTTAAGCTCGCAGAACCAGCGACTACCAGAAGGTGGCCAAAATTACCCTTGTGGGCTGTTTTTTCCCGATGCCGTAATATTTCTATCCCTTCCATTAGTTTACCCTGTCATTCCCGCGTGTAGTAAGCGGGAATCTGGATTCCTGCTTGAAACATGCAGGAATACGGGTTCCCTTTCCATAGGATTGGAAAGGGCATCATGCGGCAGGGGATAGAATCGTGACGACTTTCCTGCCGGCCCGGGTTTCAAAGAGCACTTTACCGGCACTCAGCGCAAAGATGGTATGGTCTCTACCCATTCCGGCATTCTGACCCGGTTTGAATCGGCTGCCCCTCTGCCGCAGGATAATCTCTCCGGCCGAGACGACCTGGCCGCCATAACGCTTTACGCCTAATCGTTTTCCGATACTGTCCCGGCCGTTCTTGCAGGAACCCTGACCTTTCTTGTGTGCCATATTATACCTCCCGTTATTTGTCATTCCTGTATGTTCCAAACAGGAATCCATTTTATCGCAGTAAGCATGATGTGTGGATTCCCGCTTAAAGCATGCGGGAATGACATCTTGCGTAAAAGTGGGCCTGCCCACCGAAGTTTTAACGTAGGTGGGCGAGACAGGACTAGAACCCACTTCACTCCGGCAGTTCGGGTTTAGCTCAGCCCTTACCAGAGCTTTGGTAAGGGAACCCTTGCTACAACCCGAAAGCACTGCCTCCGTTCGTTTTCGGGAAGGGGGCTTCCCTTCCCGAATAACCTATCCCCAAGACGAATTACGCGGGAAAAGTCCTTTTCCCTGCACCCTTTGACAGGTTCTGCGTCCTGTCTTTCAGGATGCGTAAAAGTGGGCGAGACAGGACTTGAACCTGTGGCCTTTCGGATGTAAGCCGAATGCTCTGCCAGCTGAGCTACTCGCCCTAAGGGCAACCCCTATGGAATAAACGTTTATTTTACCTTAAAACAACAAAAATCACAAATTACCGCAGGGAATGGAGCAGGGTGGTGAGGAAGGACTGGATTTCCAAGAGGCGTTTTTCGGTTTTTGCTTCAAAACGCAAGACTAAGGCTGGCTGGGTGTTGGAAGCACGTACCAGGCCCCAGCCGTCTTCAAAATATACCTTGACACCGTCAATCGTGGAAACATTATACTTGCCGGACAGTTCTTCTTTCAGACGTTCAACCAGGTTGAACTTCTTTTCGTCCGGGATTTCTACCCGGATTTCCGGCGTGGCATAATAAGGAGTGAGACCGGCGACCAGTTGAGATAGTTTCGCCTTCTGCCCTGACAGATATTGCAGGAAACGGCTGGCAGAGTAAATGGCGTCGTCAAAACCGTACCAGGAATCACCAAAGTAGAGGTGACCGGAAAGTTCACCGGCTGCGGGTGCGCCAATTTCGTGCATCTTGTCTTCAATCAGAGAATGGCCGGTCTTCCACATTATTGGTTTACCGCCTAACCGGGCAATTTCCTCTTCCAGAGCCTTACTGCACTTAACGTCAAAGACTATTGGTACACCTGGGTTTTCCGTTAAGATATCCCGGGAGAGGAGGGCTAAGATTTTGTCGCCCCAGATGAGATTACCCTCTTCATCGCATAAACCGATTCTATCACCGTCACCGTCTATACCTATCCCCAATTCTGCGCCAGTCTCTCCGACCTTTTTAATTAAATCAGCCATGTTTGCCGGTACCACCGGGTCCGGCAGGTGGTGGGGAAAGGTATTATCACTTTCGCAGTAGAGTGGAATTACCTCAGCGCCAATCTCGGAGAGAATAGCGGTAGTCAAAGGACCGGCGGTGCCGTTTCCGCAGTCAACAACTACCTTAACCGGCCGAACCAGCCGGATACGGGCTTTGATTTCAGATGTGTACTCTGGCGCCATTTCTAACTTTTGATAAAGAATTTTTTCCGGAGAGGGAAGGGGTTCCAGACCTTCCATTATTTCCCGCAGGGATTGAATCTGTTGACCGAAGATGCTCTTGTGTCTGACCACTAATTTAAATCCGTTGTAGGCAGGCGGGTTATGGCTGGCGGTCACCATAATACCAGCCGGGAAGGAATATTTGTGGTTGGCAAGGTAAAAGACCGGCGTAGGTACTTCACCTAAGAAAGTCACCTCAACACCACTTGCCTGGAGTCCAGCCATCAATTTTTCGCTCAGAGCAGGAGAGGTCTTTCGGTTGTCGTGTCCCACCACAACCTTTTTCGCAGTGCCTTCTTTTCCAAGGTAATCAGCAAAGGCTTGACCTAAACCAAAGGCGAATTCCGGCGTCAATTCCTTATCCGCAATTCCCCGCAGGTCATATTCCCGGAAGATACTCTTCTCTACTTTCATAAAGTTTAATACAAGCGCCTTAAATTAAGTCTGTCATTCCGGCGGATAGTAAGCCGGAATCCATTATCTGGTTCACTGGATTCCCGCTAAAGGCATGCGGGAATGACAAAGGAATTAATTCGTTTGCATCAATACGCGGACTGGTAGATTCGTACCAGGTCCTCTTTGGTTAAGATTTTTGGTGTATTGGCCAGCGGTACCGCAATTTCCTGGGCTTCAGTTACCAGATTTTCTAATTCCCCTTCGGGAATGCCAAAATCAC
>CAZVUE010000145.1:0-3319 GCA_964630335.1 uncultured bacterium
TTCGTCGGCGTACGTCCAGTACGCCTCCTTGCTTCCTCCTTGGGTGCCTTGCTCTATGATTGAATTCAAACCGGTATACTTTAATTTTGAACGCAAATTAGTATTATTACCAGTATACACCTGAACCGCTTCCGGTTTCAAATAGAATTACGAGGCGGGAATGGATTGGAGAAAGTTTTCAACTTCTTTTCGGGTGGGAATACCGGCCCGGCCGCCTAACTTCGTACACTTGAGAGCCGCAGACGCATTGGCAAAAGAAGCGGTTTTTTTCAGGGGCCAGTTCTGCAATAGACCGTAGATAAAGGCACCGTGGAAAACGTCACCCGCTCCGGTGGTGTCCACCACTTTTATCTTAAAAGCCGGCGTTATAAACTCCTCATCCGCAGTCTTTACCAGACAACCCCTTTCACCTAAAGTTATTACCGCTGCCTTTGGCCCAAATTTTAAGATTTGACCGCAGGCTTTTCCGGGTTCACCGGCAAAATACCGGCTGAACTTTTCCGAGCCGATTACAAAATCTGCTTTTTTTACCAGACATTCCGTCCGTTCGTTCAGGTCATCCACGTCCAGCGTGGTCAAAACACCAACCTCCTTTGCCCATTCTATCGCGACAAGTCCGGCTTCGGTTTCATACTGGTCTAAATGGAGCATCCGGCTAGAGGTAATCAGGTTCTTATTCAGTTCCTCCGGTTTGAGGAGAGAGGCATCGTGGTAAAAGAAGATGGTTCTCTGTCCGGTCTTCTCTTCCACCGCACAAAGGGCAAAGAGGGAACTCTTCCCTTCTTCAACCACCATTCCCTTAGTCTCAACCCCTTCCTTCTGAAACTCCGAAACGATGAATTTGCCCAAATCATCGGAGCCAATCTTGCCGATGAATGACGTCCGGCTGCCTAAACGGGCAAGGGCTACCAGAGCGGTCGCCACTTCCCCACCACCCTGCCGGCTCATTCCCCTTGCCTGTACCCGCTCACCTGAATTCGGATAAAGGGGCAGAACCAACAAAAAGTCTGCGGCACAAAAACCTAAACCAACAACGTCTACCTTTTTCATCTTTTAGGAACTATGAGTGATGCAATATTTTACACAAGGACCTAATCATCTCTCTGGGATTCTCCCGCTGCCAGACGTTCCGTCCAATCGTAACCCCTTTCGCACCTGCCTCAACCGCCTCTTCTATCATCTTCAAGAAACCGCTGTCGTCGCTCTTGCTTTTCGGACCGCCGGCAATCCAGACCGGTACCGGCGTACTTTCCGTTACATATTTAAAACTCTCTTTATTACCAGAATAATGGGTCTTGATGCAGTCCGCGCCGATTTCCGCTCCTAACCTGGATACCAGGCAGATATCCCGGTTAATCTCTTCCGGCGCGGCGGTCTTCTTTTCCCGGCCATAGTGATAGTTGAGAGTAGAAGCCGGTATCATTTCAGCCAAAAGAGGTACTCCGTACCTGCGGCAATCTGTGGCGACCTTGCCCAACTTTGCCAGCTGAACGTCTTCATTTTCCGTGCCGACAAAGATGTTCACCACCACCATATCCGCACCCAGAGCCAGGACACTCTCCACCGAGGTAACCAGGTCAATCCTCTCCAAGTGTTTGCCCATCCTGGTGTGGGTACCGTCCAGTCTGATGATGACCGCCAGGTCTCCGACCACCGGACTTATATATTTTACCATACCCGAACTGACCAAGATGCCGTCCGCCTCAGTTTCAGAAATGTTCTTAACCAACCGCCGTAAGTCAACCAGCGGTGCGGGTGGCTCGGCAAAGAGGGCGTGGTCCAGCGGAATAACCACCGTACCGCCCCGGCGACAAAACCTCCGTAACCTCAATTCCTTTCCTGTTTCCATCTTTCTCCTTTCATCTTAATGAATAGTATACCTAAAAAAAGCGTTAAAAACAATATTTGGGTTGATTTTTGCGCTCTTTTTCCGGTATACTATCTAACAATGACAGGCAAGGAAAAATGCGGTCTTTTTGGGGTATTTGGCACTAAGGAGGCAGCCAGTCTGACCTTCCTGGGTCTCTATGCCCTTCAGCATCGGGGTCAGGAAAGTGCGGGCATTGTAGTTTCAGATGGCAAAGAAATAAAATCTCACCTGGGAATGGGCGAGGTCGCTCAGGTCTTCTCTCCGGATATTCTGAAAGACCTTCCCGGACACATCTCGGTAGGCCATACCCGGTATTCCACCACCGGCGGTTCCAACATTAAGAACGCCCAGCCTTTTCTGGCAAATTACTACGGTGGGGTCATTGCGGTAGGACATAACGGTAATTTAACCAATACCCGTACGCTCCGGGAACGTTTGGAAAACAGAGGCGCGCTCTTTCATTCTACTACTGATAGCGAACTGGTTATTCATCTTATCAGCCACAGCAAAGCCAAAACCTTCCCGGAAAATCTAATTGAAGCCCTGGGTCGGATTGAAGGTGCCTATTGCCTGCTTATGTTAATGAAAGATAGACTGATTGCGGCCCGGGACCCTTTTGGTTTCCGGCCTTTATGTCTGGGTAAGGTCAACGGAGGATACGTAGTCGCTTCCGAAACTTCTGCTTTGGATATCGTGGAAGCCGAATACCTCCGGGAGGTAGAACCGGGCGAGATTGTGTCCTTGAGCGAAAAGGGACTGGAATCTTTTAAGCCTTCCCAAAATCAAAAACACGCCTTCTGTATCTTTGAATATATCTACTTTGCCCGGCCGGATAGTAAGATATTTGGTCACAGTGTCTATTTAACCAGAAAACGATTAGGGAAAAAACTGGCCCAGGAATCACCGGTTGCAGGTGACTTTGTGATGCCGGTACCGGATTCCGGAACTTACGCGGCTTTAGGATTCGGTGAAGAGGCCGGGCTTCCTTTTGAAATGGCTTTTGTCCGCAATCATTATGTGGGCCGTACTTTTATCCAGCCGGTTCAGAAGGTAAGAGATTTGGGTGTCAAAATCAAACTTAACCCGGTCAGGGAATTGATTGACGGCAAACGGATAGTTCTGGTGGAAGATTCCATCGTGAGGGGTACCACCAGCCAGGGCCGGGTGAGAACCCTGCGCAACTTCGGCGCCCAAGAGGTTCATATGCGCGTCAGTTGTCCGCCGCACCGGTTTCCCTGTTACTACGGTATTGACTTTCCCAACCTTAAGGAACTGGCTGCCAACCGGTATACAATGGAAGAAATCAAAAAATACCTGAACTTGGACAGCCTTCATTATCTGAGTTACGAAGGGATGCTGGCGGCTATGCCCCTGCCGGCGGAAGAGTTCTGCACCGCCTGTTTTAACGGTTCCTATCCGGTCATACCGGAAGAAGGCCTGTCGAAAGAA
>CAZVUE010000146.1:0-3295 GCA_964630335.1 uncultured bacterium
TATGATACCGATTGATTTGAGTCTTGCTCTGGGGATTTATCTTCTGGTTGGGACAGGGGTTATTACCATCTTCTGGGTGGTAAGCGAAAGCCGGCGCCGGGCTGCGGATTTCAGTCCGAAGAAGGGCCGGCTCTGGAACTGTAACCTTTGTCTGTATCAGTACGTTGACAGCGTCTCGGAATCTTTTTCCCGTTGTCCGCGTTGCGGCAACCTCAATAAAAGAATGTAGGGGTCGGATTTATCCGACCCGAATCCGCGAAGAATCTCCAGTAGGGCAAGGCTTTAGCCGTTTCTGTAGGGCAAGGCTTTAGCCTTGCATTCAATTAGGGAGGGCGGTATGATTACCAAAATCGGGTTTAGGGCGGGTGATATCTGGCAGTATCTGGACAAGAAGCCGGAAGGGGCTACTTTTAAAGATATCTGCCGGGATATCGATGAACCGCGGGACTACCTTCTGATGAGTTTGGGGTGGTTAGCCCGGGAGGGGCACGTAATTTTGACTGAACTGGCTGTGCCCAGCCGCGGTCCCCGGAACTATCAGGTGGTCTTGCGGAAACAGGAAAGGAAAATGTAGGGCAAGGCTTTAGCCTTGCAAAAATAACGCAAACCTAAAGGTTTGCCCTACATTACTTTTATATGGCAGGTTTGCAGGTCGGTGTAGTTGGCGCGACCGGTGCGGTAGGCCGGCGGATGGTCTCCATTTTGGAAGAGCGCAGATTTCCGGTGGGTACTCTCCGGCTTTTTGCCTCAGAGCGCTCGGAAGGCAAGGAGATTCCTTTTCGCGGTCAGAGGGTTATAGTGGAGCGACTGGTTCCGGAATCTTTTACCCCGGACATTGCCCTCCTTCTCTTTTCTGCCGGCGCTGCCATCAGTAGGGAGTATGCGCCCCGGGCTGCTAAGTTAGGCATCTTTGTCGTGGATAATTCCTCTGCCTGGCGAATGGACCCGGATGTTCCTTTAGTGGTGCCGGAAGTGAATCCGGAGGTTTTGACTTCTAAAAAAAAAATTATCGCCAATCCCAACTGTTCCACCATCCAGATGGTCTGTGCCCTTTACCCTTTGCACTGCCGGGCAAAGATTAAGCGGGTTGTCGTGTCTACCTACCAGTCGGTCTCCGGAGCCGGACAGAAGGCAATCTGGGAACTGGAATCCCAGCTTAAAGACCTATCTGAAGGTAAAGAAATAAAACCGAACGTATTTCCGCACCAGATTGCGCATAATCTCATTCCCCAGATAGACGTTTTTCTCCCGAACGGCTATACCAAGGAAGAGATGAAGATGTCTAACGAAACAAAGAAAATTATGGGAGACAGTTCCATCCGGATAAATGCAACCTGCGTGCGGGTTCCGGTGAAGGTCAGCCACAGTGAAGCGGTTACCGTGGAGTTTGAGCAGAAGATTTCTCCCCGGGAGGCGGTTGAAATTTTACGGGCAACCCCGGGTATCACCGTCGTTGACGAACCGGAGAAATCATTGTATCCCTTACCCATTCTGACCGCCGGTAAGGACGATGTCTTTGTGGGCAGAATCCGGGAGGATATTTCAACCCAAAACAGCCTCTCAATGTGGGTTGTCGCCGACAACCTTCGCAAGGGTGCAGCCTTAAATGCGGTGCAGATTGCAGAAGTTCTTTTAAGTAAGGGGTTGTTCGGTCGTGGCAAAATTTAAAGTGGTCGTCGCCTACCAGGGAACCGAATTCTGCGGCTGGCAGCGACAGAAGTCAACCAAAAAGCCTTCCATTCAAGAAACGATAGAGAAAGCCCTTTCAGAAATTCTGACGGAAAAGGCGAATATTGTCGGTTCCGGTCGTACCGATTCCGGTGTCCATGCGTTGAGACAGGTATTTGTTTTTCAGAGCGGGGTTAGCCGCTCTCCGGAAAATATCCAAAAAGGTTTGAACGGTCTTCTTCCGAAAGATATCCGCATCCTTGAAGTAGAAAAGGTTCCCGGCCGGTTCCATCCCCAGCACGATGTAAAGGAAAAAGCCTATCGTTATCTCATTCAGAATGGTCCGGTTTCCAACCCCCTTCTGGCACCTTACACCTGGTTTTTCCCGGAACGGTTAGACGTGAAGAAGATGCAAAGGGCGGCTTCTTGTTTGGAAGGAGAACATGATTTCGCGGCTTTTCAGGACAGCGGCCGTAAAGCTAATAATTCGGTCCGCACCGTTTTTCACCTTAAATCTGAGAGATTACCGGATTCAATTTTCAGCACAAAAGGGTTAATTGCCGTTACCATCATTGCGGATGGGTTTTTGTACAAAATGGCTCGCAATATCGTAGGGACTTTAATTGAGGTGGGCAGAGGAAAAATGGAGCCAATGCGGGTTAAAGCGATACTGAATTCAGGTGACCGGCGTCTGGCCGGTCCAACCGCACCCGCCTGCGGTCTCACCCTCCTTTCCATTAAATACTAATAATCTGTCATTCCGGCGGATAGTAAGCCGGAATCTATCTTCGTTTATATTAATTTGAGTATGTTAATAAAGTATCAGGAACCCCTGAAGTACCACACCACCTTTCGGGTGGGCGGGCCGGCGGAAGTATACGGAGAGCCGGAGACGATTGCAGACGTAAAACTTCTGCTACGGCAGGCAAAAGAACAGAACAAGACCTTTCTGGTTCTGGGCGCCGGTAGTAACCTTCTTGTATCTGATGTAGGGTTTCCGGGAGTCGTGATTGCCACCGGAAGACTGAACCATCTTTCGGTAAGGGAGACTTCCATCACGGCCGAAAGCGGGGTTTCCCTTGCCCAAATTCTCAATCTGGCAATAAGAAATGGCTTGGGTGGTCTTGAATTTCTGGCAGGAATTCCCGGAACAATGGGTGGAGCCTTGCTTATGAACGCGGGAATCAAGGAGCAGTCTATTTCCCGGATAGTTAGCGAAGTAAAGGTTCTTAACGAGGATTTTGTGGAACAGAGACTTAATATAAATGAAGTATCCTTTTCTTACCGTAATTCTTCCCTTTCTGACTACCCGTTTATCATTTCCGCTGTTCTGGCCGGAGTTCCGGCGAAGAAAGAAGAGATAAAGCGTAAAATCGCCGCTCTGATGCGTCAGCGCATCAGAACCCAGCCGCTTGGTTATCCTTCGGCCGGTTCCGTCTTTAAAAATCCAGACGGTGAGGCAGCCGGCAGATTAATTGAATTGGCGGGTTGTAAAGGCTGGCGGTCTGGCGGTGCGGTTGTCTCTGAAAAGCACGCCAATTTCATCCTCAATACCGGTAACGCCACCGCGGCTGATATTCTGGACTTGATTAAAAAAGTTCAGGAAGCGGTTTATACTAAATTTGGT
>CAZVUE010000147.1:0-3284 GCA_964630335.1 uncultured bacterium
CTGACCTCATTTGACTACGACCCGGAAAACCGGCTGACCGGGATTAGTTATACCGGGCCGGATGTCTTTAGGAAAAGGTTCCGAAAGAATGCGTTTGCCTACTGTCCGTTTGGCAAGCGCATCTACAAGTCAGACTCTTCGGGTGAGAGTTATTACTTCTACGATGGAGACAATATTCTCTTGGAATTAGGCTGGGATAAGAAGGTATTGGCCCGGTACACCACTGGCTTGGGCATAGACGAGTGGATAAGCAAAAAGGTGTACTTGGGGGATAGAAAAGGATGGAAGACGCTTTACTACCACTACGATGGGTTGGGGTCAGTAACCAGCCTGACTGACGAAAGAGGCAAGGTTGTGCAGCGGTACAACTACACGGACTTTGGGACTCTGGTGCCGCAAGGGATTGCCCCTCCGTACCTTGCCTTTGTTAAAGGAGGAAGGGAAATGTTTCTGCCGGCGGCTAAGACAAATACCATAACATACACCGGAAGGGAGTATGAACCCGACTCAGGCTTGTATTACTACCGGGCGAGGTATTATGACTCAAGGGGGGGGAGATTTACTTCTAAAGACAAACTAAGGCAGGTATCCTATTCAGTTTCTCCAAGGTGTCCTACTTGTGCTGGTATTCTTACCTTTGTATCCCCTCAAATATTCTATACACCCCAACAGTTACATCCATATGTCTACTGCCAAAACAACCCGATCAAGTATAAGGATTCCACTGGACTTCTATCGGAATGTGAAAAGTTTGGACAAAGTCCAGATGTTTTGAAGTGCCAAGATTGCTGTGATGAAATATGCAAATTAGATTTTGGGGGTGTAATTAATTGCGATAAAATCTGCTATTCAATTTGCTTGAAGGGTTTTTGTGGTCCTGCCGATTCATTACGAGCTGAACTCAGAAGATTGTTAAAAAGAAAGGATTTTTAGTAGAGATTAATGGAAAAGAAGAAAAGGATTAAAAGAGTATTTATTTTTTTTATTATTTCTGTATTAGGTTGGCTAATAGTATTTCAGGATAATGTAAAGAGTAGCGAAAATTATCCAATTAATCGTAAAGTTGAGCAAATAGAAGAATTAGTTTTGTCACCGGATGGTAAAAAATTAGCGGTTGCACTCTGGGATAAATTCCACAAAGCAAATCTCGGAATAATATTAATAGAAACTGGGGCCGTAAAAAAATTAACTTCTCACAGTGAGTGCATTAGTTGTCTTTCTTGGTCCCCTGACTCTACGCACATTTATTATCGTAAGTCATTTGACATTTATTCTTATAATCTTTCTCAAAACGATGAAGTTTTTTTATGGAAAAGAAAGGATAACGAATTTACAGGGAAAGTCAGTGTTTCTCCGAAAGGTAATTTAATAGGTTTTACTTTACGAAGCTTTTCTGAAAAATCCGCTGAAGTACCTCCAAAAGATGTGTGGATAAAGGATATAAAGAGTAAAAAGATGGAACAGATAACGACAGGTGGGATAGCGTATTGGGGGGGGTGGTGTTGGTCCAACGACGGAGAAAAATTTTTCTATTCTAAAGAAGGGTTTGATGGTATATATGAAATAAATGTTAAAACAAAAAAAGAAAAAATGGTGATGGATAATTTTATTATAAGTTCTTCTGATATTGTTTTTTCTCCTGATGGGAAACAGTTATTTCTTTATGATACGAAGTCTGAGAATTTTTATATAATTTCCTTTCTTCCTGCACCTACCGTGATATTTACAGGAGATAATAACTATGTGGTTTCTGCGGCTTGGGCGCCTTCCGGTGATAAATTAGGATTTTATAAACTTGAAAAAGGGAAATGGAATCTTTGGATCATAGAAAATGGTGGCGAAACTCAAAAGAGGACAGGTGAATTTTCTGTGCCAAAGGGTTTCTTAACCCGTTTGTGTTGGCTATCTGATACAGAAATTATTTTTAGTCCGGACGGGAAAACGATTTGGGATAAGAATTTAATTACGGGCGAATCAAGAAAAATATCTGATCCTTCCCAATGGAAATAACATACAAGAGAAATTTAGTGTAAAAAAATGACTCCGTCAAAATTTTACAGGAAAAATTTCTGAATTATAATATATGCCTCTGATTCCAAAACGGGTTAAGTTTAGAAATATGCACGGCGGCCGTACCAGGGGAAAGGCGACTACCGGTAATACCCTTTTTTTTGGAGAGTACGGATTGTTGGCGCTGGCCCCCGGGTATTTTACCGAGCGTCAGATTGAAGCGGCCCGGGTGGCGGTTACCCATCATCTGAAAGGAAAAGGAAAGTTGTGGATAAGGGTCTTTCCGGACCGGCCGGTAAGCAAAAAACCGGCGGAGACCAGAATGGGTAAAGGAAAGGGTGACCTTGACCATTGGACCTGCCGTATCCTGCCCGGCAGAGTTATTTTGGAACTGACCGGAGTGGGCAGGGATGAGGCGGTCGAGGCGCTCCGTCTGGCGTCCGGAAAGTTTCCGCTCACTACCAAAATTATTACCAGATGAGACGCAAGGATTTCGAAGAACTAAAGAAATTAGGGGAACTGGAACTTAAAGAACGGCTGGAGAATATGAAAGCCGGACTCTACCGTCTGCGTCTTCAGCATCGGTTAGGGCAGATGAAGGATACCGCTTCGTTAAATCGGAGTAAAAAAGACATTGCCCGGGTTTACACGCTTTTAAGCCTGTTGAACAAACGATGAACAAACGATGAAGAAAAGATTGGAAGGTACGGTAGTAAGTGACCGGATGGATAAGACCCGGGTGGTACTGGTGACCAGAAGCAGGATTCACCCCATGTATCATAAAGAATTAAAGAAGAGTGAGCGCTATAAGGTTGATGACCCCAGGAATGAAAGCCGGACCGGCGACCGGATTTTAATTGAAGAGTGTCGTCCTTTGAGCCGGGAAAAGCACTGGCGTTTGCTTAAAGTAATCAAAAGCAACGTAGACTACGATGGTACAGTTGAGGACAATCTTGGAGGTGGCGGATAATACCGGCGCCAAAAAGATAATGTGTTTCGGTATTTTGGGCGGCACTCGCAAACGGACTGCGGCGGTTGGCGATGTGGTTATCGCCACGGTTAAGGATGCCCTGCCTACCGGTGCGGTAAAGAAGAAAGAAGTGGTCCGGGCGGTTATTGTGCGTACCCAGAATCGCATCAGCCGGTCCGATGGTTCGTATCTTGCTTTTGACCATAACAGTGCGGTCATCGTCGACAAGGAAAATAACCCCCGGGGCACCCGGGTATTTGGACCGGTGGCCCGCGAGTTACGGGAAAAGAACTTTGCCAAAATT
>CAZVUE010000148.1:0-3251 GCA_964630335.1 uncultured bacterium
AAATCTGAAAAAAGGGCTGCCCATTCCTCTCATTATCCTCTCCGGTGATTAATACCACATACAACGTTAGGATTTCAGCATTGAGGGACGAAAAAGGTAAAGACGGGATTACCGCGATTCTGTCTATTTGATTCTTAACCGCTTTTTAATTATTTCTTCCGCCTTCAGCCAATCATTAAAAGCATAGCCGTGCAGGTAGTTTCGATCTACGAAAAACTGGTAGGCTAACTTCCTAATCTCTTCGGTGATATCTTCTACGCCCTGTTCAATCTTTTCCGGTTTTTTCGTTTCTTTCTCCTGCTCTTCTTCATTTTCCAAATCAGCGTATACATCCAATTGTGAAGCCTTTTCCTGCTTTTTAGCTCTTTCTTTCTCCCTCCGTTTCTGTCGAGTAGACATTTTCAATCCTCCTTGCGATTGTTAACATCCCTCACAGAACCGGACTTGTGGCTTTCCCACATCCGGCTCTTCGGGAATGCGTCCCTACCAGAGTACAGGGTAAGGGTGATATATCCTTGGTTTCGGTAAGGGGTTATGCTGAAGATACCGGCAGAACTGCACGAAGTTAAAACTTCTTTTCTGACTGCGCCGGTTTGTCCACTTAAAGACACGACTAACTGCCTGTGCGTGGAATTGTTTCATCTCCCGCATATTGCCACTGATGCCGTAGTAGCGATAATGACCTTCCAGTTTCAGTTTTAAGGACGGCCACCACTCTTCCAATTTAGCGGTATTACGAACTGCTTTTAACCACTGGTTGAGGGCGACCATCTTTTGTCCGAATTTCTTCCTGGCTGTCTTCCGGCCTAAAAGGAAGTTTCCTTTTCGGCTCTTGGTACAAAAGAAGGTAAAGCCGAGAAAGTCAAAGGTGGATAATTTCTTTCCCCTTTGCTCTGCTGAAAGAAATGGATACCTGCCAAATGGGATTATCCGGCTCTTTTCTTCCGCGATTTCCAACCCATATTCTGCCAGTCTTTCTTTTACCCGCACCCCGAATTCTGTAGCGTCGGCTTTCTTCTGAAAACCAACCACAAAATCATCGGCGTACCGGATAAGTCGGCAGAAGGCAATGGCTTTGCTCTTAAAGTCTTCCTCAAACCAGGTGTCTAACGCATAGTGCAGGTAGATATTGGCCAGAAGGGGAGAGAGCACCCCACCCTGGGGTGTGCCTGCCTCCGGCTGGTAACACTTACCCGCTTCCACGTAGCCGGCTTTAAGAAATCGGCCGATTAGCCTTAAAATATTGGGGTCGGCAATCCGTATTTCCAACAGAGCCATTAATCTTTTGTGGTCTACGGTGTCAAAAAAGTTTCTGATGTCAACGTCAACGATGTAATTGGTAGGTCGCACCATTACCGCCTTATACAGGGCGTCCACTGCCTGATGGCAGTTTCGGCCTGGTCTGAAACCAAAGGATACCGGCAGGAAGTCCACCTCATAGATTGCCTCCAGGATTTTCTTCAAAGCCATCTGCACAATCTTGTCTTCCACCGAAGGAATACCTAAAGGACGCAAGTTTCCGTTACCTTTCGGGATATATACCCTTCTGGCCGGAGAGAAACGAAAGTGCCAGGCTTTCATTCTTGATACCAAATCCTTAAGGTTTTCGTCAAGGTTCGCCTCATATTCCGCTGCCGTTACCCCATCAATTCCCGCCGCCTTATCCCTTTTAAGGCAGGCGAAACATTCCTTGAGAAAATCCTCGTTAAGCCGGTACATTAACGAAGTGAACCGGCACTTCGGATTCTCTCTGGCTCTGGAGGTTAGGACGGATAATGGCGTTGGCTTCCTTCTTCCGATTTCAAGCACGGAGGAAGTCTCCTCACCCTGTCCTGGCGCTCCTGCTAATCCCTTTTCTCCACAGATATTATTCTGTTTCATAGATAATACGGATTAGTCCGACTGCCAAGGCGCTTGCCACACCTCTTGCCGTTTATAGGCTTGTAGGTGTTACCTACTGCAAGGGATTCACCCTGGCTCTCCCCAGTTCCCCTATAATTCCTTTTGGTAGCTTGCGGTGGTCTTAGACCCCGTCGGACTCTTAGTAACCATTGCCGTCCGTATGTCGTCGGCTCTGTCGCTTATGGCTGTCTCGTTGCACGCAACTACTGCAACCTATAGCGGCTTTTCGCTTCTGACACCATTTCGGTTACAAGAGTGCTGCCTGCTCCTTAATGAAGAGTGTCGGCAACCAACACGACAGATATTTCGGGGCTGTTAAGTAACCTTTGCTTTCGCTACTGCCCGCTATCTCCCTTCTCCCAGCTTCAGACGGTTTGTTACCTCCCCGTCTGTGGGAGTCGGTGCTGGACTGATGGCTAATCTTTGTCCAGACCGGACTTACACCGGCAAGAACTACGGAACTTGCTGGGCACACTCATATTTAACGCCTCCGATACCTAATGCCTCACGTAAGAATCTAAAGGAAATATGTTCCCCGCTGCCTCGTTTATATTATAAACGAAGTCCTCCTGTTTCTGCACTTCCTGTTGTTCTCTCCGTAGTCTCTTTTTCCCTACCCCTATGTCAATTAATTTATTCTGGAGTTTTTCCATCTCCCGCTTCAGTTGGGCCGGATTAATCTGGTCGTAGAGCCGGGTTAAGGTCTCTTTTGTTCTATCCGGTATTTCGGGTATTTCCATTACGCGGCGGTAGGGCGTTCTGGGGGCGTCGTATGTCTTTTTGACCTTCGCGCCCACCCGTTCTTTCTTAATCAGTTTTCTCAACGGCTGGAAGTAGTTGGTGTAGAAGGAAAGAAACCGGTAGAGCCGGTTGAGTATTTTCTGTTCTTCTTCGGTGTCATACCGGCGGTAACCCACCATCTTTCGGACCACGGAAAAGTTTTTCTGCTCCACGTAGCAGTTATCGTTCTTCCGGTAGGAACGGCTTCTGGTAAAGGTAATATTTTCAGCCAAACAGTATTCATAGAGCGGGTGGTTAATAAATTCTCCTCCATTATCTGAATCTATGCCCAGGATGGGGAAGGGAAACCGGCTTCGGTTGTTTTTTAAGCCCTCAAAAACCCAGATTCGGGCTTTGTTCTTAACCGCTTCCGTTTCTGTCCATCCGGTGAAGATATCGGTGGCCGTTAACGTCTGGATGTAGAAGCCATCAATATATCCGCCGTCGTGTCCTACCAGGTCTATTTCAATGAAGCCGGGCTTATTCTCATTCCATTCGGAGAAGGTCCTGATTGTTATCTGGCTCTTTAAGAGCATTCCGGGTTTCGTGGTGGACTTTCCCCTGACCTG
>CAZVUE010000149.1:0-3233 GCA_964630335.1 uncultured bacterium
TCATAACACGATAATACATTATAACCTATAAAGGGGTCGGATTTATCCGACCCGACCATTTTCGGAGAGGTGAAGGTATGGGAACCGACGATTTTATTGAAAAGGTCCGGGAAAAGGCGGCCCAACGCGAAACCAGGGAAGTCCGCGGCGCCGAAACCGAAGAGGACCAGACTGCGGTGGGATTACTCTCCAATCTCATTAGCCAGGCGGTCAGTTCCAAAGCCACGGATATCCATCTGGAAGTGGAGGAGAAAGGACCCAAACTCCGTTACCGGATAAACGGCATCCTCTACGAATTCCCCGCACCTCCCAAAGAGGTCTATCCCCGTATCATCGCCCGGCTGAAAATTCTTTCCGAACTTGATGTTTCCGAAAAACGGATTCCCCAGAGCGGCTACGCCGCTTACAGCATTGGCAGCCGCCCCATAGACATGCGCATCTCCACCTTTCCCTCCATCTTCGGAGAGAGTGCTTCCATACGGGTCCTGGACCGGGCCAATATCGTTTTGGGGTTTGACCGGCTTGGTTTCTCTCCGGAAATTCTACCTGCGTATCTTCGGCTCCTGGAACTCCCTTACGGAATGATTTTGGTAACCGGACCGACCGGCGGCGGTAAGACCACCACCCTCTATGCGTCACTCAACAAGGTGCGCAGCGGACGGAAGAAGATTATTACCTTAGAGGACCCGGTGGAATACCACATCTCCGGAGTGACCCAGGGTCAGATAAACCCCAAGTCAGGTTTCACCTTTGCGGAGGGACTGCGGGCTATTTTGCGCCATGACCCGAATGTAATTATGGTGGGTGAAATCCGGGATGCGGAGACCGCCGGCATCTCAATGCAGGTCTCCCTGACCGGGCAACTGGTCTTCGCCACCCTGCATACCAACACCGCACCCGGAGCGGTAACCAGAATTATGGATATGGGAATCGAACCCTATCTGGCCAGTTCTTCTCTTTTAGGTGTCATCAACCAGACTCTGGTTCGCCATATCTGCCTCAAATGCCGGGAGGAGTATCAGCCGGAACCGGAACTTCTAACTGAAGTTGCGAAAGATTTGAAAAAGTTTGAAAACCTAAAGTTCTACCGCGGGAAAGGTTGCCCGGACTGCAACCAGACCGGGTTCCAGGCACGGATTGGCCTCTTTGAACTGATGGTCATCACCCGCCGCATCCGGGAGATAATCCTCCACAAGCCTTCGGCCGAAGAAGTAACCACCGCGGCCCTGGCAGACGGCATGATAACCCTGCGGGAAGACGGCTTGAAAAAAGTATCGGCCGGTATCGCCACGATTGAAGACGTGGTCCGGGTTACGCGCCGGGAATAGAACTTAATGTTTAATAAAACTGACCGGATTCTCAGGGCAGCCCAAAACGGCGATACCGAAAAGATATACGCTTTGATAAATGACCGGGCGGATGTCAATGCCAGAGATAGAGATGGCAATACACCTTTGCTGCTGGCGGTATCTAACGGACAGGGCGACGCAGTAAAGGCGCTGATGTTCGGAAGAGCGGATGTTAACGGTGCGAACCCCGACGGCAGCACCCCTCTGATGCTCGCAGCCGAACAGGGATACCTTGAAATTACAAAATTATTGTTAGAACACGGTGCCAACGTGAACCAGAAAAATAAAGAAAACCATACCGCCCTGATGATATCTGCCAGACAAGGTCATCCGGAAATAATAAAGATACTAATCAAAGGCGGAGCGGACTTTAATCTCCACGACAAGGACGGCAATACTCCCCTGATGACAGCCGCATCGCGTGGTTACCCTGATGTGGTAAAGGCATTGCTCAGCGCCGGAGCGAAAGGATAGAAAGGAGAACGCCATGCTAAAATTCATCAAGAAACTGCAAAACGCAAACAAATTAATGTTCGTTATCATAATCTTTGCGTTAGGGTTTGGAACATTCAAGGTCTATTTCTTCAGCCCGCTGACTACCTTAAAAGCCAAAGGTCCCATCTACGCGGATATCGTTCCCAGAAAAAACCCCACCACCGGGGTCTTTCCAACCCCGGAATATTTAGCCAACTCTTACGCCATTATCCAGCGACTCACCAATGAAACGGACCCGGAAAAAATTACCTATTTCATTGGAAAGGGAAGAGCCATTAGAAGTGATTACGAACGGTTTTACAAATACTGGTTAAAAGGGTTGAATGATGAGAAATTGGAAGAGGTTATGGTCGAACAATCTTACCGGCCCGCCATGGAATTTTTTGACCTCCGGGACCGGGAATTCGTACCGGCAATCGTAACCGGAAATACGGAAAAAGCCAAAGACCTGGCCCAGGGAGTATTAAAACAAAAGTACCGGGAGTATCAGAAAAAGGTAAATGATGTTATTTCCCTGGTAGCCAAACGACCTTCCGAATCAAACCCTCTCTCTCTCTTCTCAACCTACACTACTATTCTGATTATCATCGGACTGGTAATGCTGCTCATCGTTTTAGGATTGGAGATGTCTACTTACCGCCGGATAAAAAAACCTCTGGGAAAATTGGCCGCTCTTTCGGACAGGTTAGCGAAAGGAGACACCGGGGTGACGGTGGAACCCCGCATAAATGATGAATTAGGCCCGCTCTTTAGTTCCTTCGGGAGATTGGCAGAAAGCATTAAGGAAAGGTCGTTAGCCATCGAAAAGATAGCCTCAGGAGATTTAGGATTTGAAATCAAAACAAGGTCTGATAAAGATATCTTCGGAGACAACCTCCTCTCGCTCCGCAAAACGTTACGCAATCTTACCACCGAAACACAGGCGTTAGCAAAAGCTGCGGCGGAAGGACAACTCAGCAAGCGGGGTGATGCGGAAATTTTTAAAGGGGAATTCAAAGAAATCGTCCAGCAAATCAACGACGTTCTGAACTCAATCACCGCTCCCCTCCAGGTAGTAGCGGACTACATTGAACGAATAGCCAGAGGGCATCTTCCTTCCCAGATTCCGTACAGTTACAAAGGAGATTTTGAGGTTCTTAAAAATAACCTTAATACCTGTCTCAGCGCCATAAATCTGGTCGTAAACGACACCAATACCTTAGCGAAGGCTACCGGGGAAGGACAGATCAACATACGGATAGACGTTTCCAAACATCAGGGAGACTATCACAAAATTGTCCAGCGGATAAATGAAATGCTGGACGCGATTACCGGTCCTCTGAACGTAATCGGTAATTATATCGAACGGCTGGCTCAGGGTGATATCTCTTCTAAAATAACCTACAGTTA
>CAZVUE010000150.1:0-3232 GCA_964630335.1 uncultured bacterium
CCATCCTATCGAGTTTCAATTGTCGTTTAATTTTAGAAAGAATTGAATCATCTATATCCTTTCCTTCGCTTCCATGTGAATAATGTGTTTCGCATACTTTCTTATCCTGATACCAAATCTCAATAAAATCGTGTGTTCTTCCAGGCGCTTCCTTTATTTCAAATTTTTCTTTTATCTTACCTATAACTCGACTCTTAAAATCCCGCACGCTTATCGGCATAATTTATTTTTCCTTGCAAACATTCTCGAGAATCCGCCATTTATTTGCCAGGTCGGATCCCAGTTTTTCTTTATCTTTTTTTAAGTTAAAATAAAACTCTTCTAAAACAATTTTAAAATCTTCGATTGCTTTGTGTTCATCTCTTCCCTCTCCATAAATATCTAATTCAGGGCAATCTATTATATAAAGTTTATTTTCTGGATAATAAGATAAATTGACAAAAATAGGTTGTTTTAAAATTATCCGGTCAGATTCTAAAAACTGAATCGGAATAATTTGCTGTTCTTCTTTTTGTTCTAATTTTTCAATCTTTTCCTGAAGTTCAGCAATTTCTGGCCCATGTATATCAACAAAAACAGGCACTTGGCTCTTTTCCTGTGAGATGGTTTCATTAATTTCTTGCTTTAATACGGATGGAAATAGACTATCGGATGTAGGAAAGTCTGACAGAGAAAGGGTCTTAGAGATACCTTGAAAAAACGCAGAACTTGTTTCATTAATAACTTTTCCCTTCTTAGAAATTAACTTATTATCCTCTTTCAATTGAACCCCCTTTCCGTTCTTTTTTTACAAATGTTATCATAGGAAAAAGTATCATATTAGCGAAGAATAGTCAAATTTTGAGGTAAAATAGGGACAGCAACCATTTTTCACAACGAACATTACTCCAAAAAATGGTTGCTGTCCCTATTTTAATATTTGTCTTGGTTTTTGAAAGAATAAGCAAATGGTTAGTCCAGCTAATTTGTGTCAGCAGTGCTGACACAAATTCCTTTTGACGGTAGGTATCATAAAACTGGCGCATTCGGTATAGTCCACGACGGGTAAACCCCTTAAATTCAGGGTGTTTTATCTGTATATAAGCAGCAAGATGGTCAACGATTGCATCGCCCCATTCTGCAGATTCAAGTTTTTTGCTAACATATTCACCGATATTCCAGTACAATTTTACTAACTCTGTATTGACATTTTTTATAGCATTATATCGCGCCTGATGAATCATTTTCACTACTTCAGCGAACTGGTTATCAAAACGTTTTGAAAGTTTCATATTCTTGTACCTTCTTAGGTTACGCTCCGAATTTCTTCAGGCGCAGGGAGTGAGCCAGGAGCAGAGGCATAATCTTAGTGGCGGGAAAGACCTTGAAACTTCCCTTACGGCATTCCCTCTCGGAAAATCTTTCCAGACTATCAGCCATCGCGTAGCGGGAGACCAGCAAAAACGGGTTAGGATGCCAGGAATGGCTTTTCAAAAGCGCCGGGGTGGAATGGTCTGCGGTTATCGCCAGAACGTCCGGTTCTAACCTGGCAATCTCACCCACTATGGAATCTAATTCTTCAATTGCTTTGACCTTGGCGTTAAAATTGCCGTCCTCACCATAGGAATCGGTCTTTTTGATGTGGAGATAAAAGAAGTCAAAGTTTTGATAATGTTTCTTCAGGGTTTCCAGTTCGTCAATGGGTTTTTCACCGGTAGGCAGTACCTCCATTCCTACCAGTCTTGCCAGGCCCCGGTACATCGGATAGGCGGCAATGGCGCCGGCTTGAAGAAGATACCTTTCCCGGAAACCCTGCAGGCTTGGTTTTCTGGCAAAGCCGCGCAGGAGCGGAAAGTTTGCTTTTTCCTCCTTAAGAACTCTGAAAGCCTGTTCCACAAATTTGTTGGCAATCTCTGCGGAGAACCGGCTTTCTGGTTTCAAGGGTTCAATTTTCAGAGGCGGTAAACCATCTTTTCCCGGGTCATTTTCGGAAAGCCCTTCTTCCAGACCTTTTCCGCGAAAGACCACTACAAAACGGTGTTCTTTCACGGTCCGGATAATTGTTTTGATGCCGTCTATCTCCGGGATG
Organism: uncultured bacterium; assembly: GCA_964630335.1. Classification (GTDB taxonomy): domain Bacteria; phylum Ratteibacteria; class UBA8468; order MWAK01; family MWAK01; genus CAZVUE01. The sequence continues at coordinate 2,069 of CAZVUE010000150.1, forward strand.
GCGGCGCTGAGTTTTGCGCAGAGACGCCGGTTCTCCTCGGTGGAGATTCTACCGGCCCGTCGGTCTCTAATCAAACCATTCTCAATGGTGGCAAAGTTTCCCCGGGTGGCTAAGTCATCCGGCTGGAGAGGGAAGTCAATGCCGCTTGCTTCCAGGACACCCCGGCCAATCAGGTTTTTGACCGGGTCGTAGCCAAAGAGCGCCAAATGGCTGGGGCCGCTGCCGGGTGTAATGCCGTAGTCAATCGGCACGGAAAGACCCGCCGAGCCAATTTTTGCCAGGCGGTCTAATTCCGGAGTTTTGGCGGTTTCCAGTTCGGTTAATCCGGTCTCCGGATTGGGTAGGCCGCCCAACCCATCTGATACTACCAACACAATCTTACTCTCGTTTTTGGTAATAACTTCTTTTAAGAGTGTTTCTTCCATAATTCCTCCAGTCTACGGTCGCATTGTAAGATTTTAGCATATTAGAGTATAATATAAAAAGAATGGAAGAAAATGGGGTGCTTTATGTTGTGGCTACGCCGATTGGCAACCTGGAGGATATTACCTTCCGGGCGCTCAAGGTCTTGGAAGCGGTAGATTTGATAGCCGCTGAGGATACCCGTGAAGCCCAGAAACTGCTTTTCCATTTCCAGTTAAAAGCAAAGGGGAGGCTGGTAAGTTACTACCGGGACAACGAAGACCGCCGGGTGAAGATGCTTCTGGACCGGATGAAATCCGGGGATGACGTGGCTCTGGTCTCAAGCCGCGGAACACCAGGGATTTCTGACCCGGCTTACCTTCTGGTCCGGGCAGCGTTTCAGGAAGGGATTAAGGTGGTTCCGATTCCAGGTCCCTGTGCGATGGTTGCCGGTTTATCGGTGAGCGGTCTTCCCACAGACAGGTTTACCTTCTTTGGTTTTTTGCCCCGCAAAACCTCAAAACGTAAAAGGGTTCTGGAGGAATTAAAGGAAAGCAAGATGACCAGTATAATTTATGAGTCACCGCACCGGGTAACCAAAACTTTGGCAGACCTTTTGAACGTGGTGGGTAACCGGGAAATGACCGTCTGCCGGGAGCTGACCAAAAAGTTTGAGGAGATTGAGTTTGGTACGCTTGTCGGGATAAACTCCAAATTACAAATCCCAGACTCCAAAAAGCCCAGGGGCGAATTTGTTATTAT
>CAZVUE010000151.1:0-3230 GCA_964630335.1 uncultured bacterium
GATTAGGGTCTACCAGGACTTGATGGGCGCCAATGACGAGTGGGCGCAGAAGACCCGTACTTTGCTGCGCGAAAAGAATCTGGTGCTGCTCAACATAATTGGGTCAGCCGGTTGTGGCAAGACCACCCTCCTGGAAAAGACAGTGCAAAGCCTGAAAGATAAGGTGCGTTTCGCGGTTCTGGAGGGTGATATTGAAACGACCCGGGATGCAGAGAGGTTAGCGCCTTTGGGTATTCCGGTGAGCCAGTTATTAACCAGCGGTGCCTGCCACCTGGAGGCAAAACTTGTCCATTACGCCTTGAGTGACCTGCCTTTAGACAAATTAGACGTAGTCCTGGTGGAGAACGTAGGGAATCTGGTCTGCCCGGCAGAGTTTGATATCGGTGAAGATGCCAAGGTTGCCTTCTTGAGTGTTACCGAAGGTGAGGATAAACCCCTGAAGTATCCTTTACTCTTTCGCGAGGCAAAGGCTTTGGTGCTTTCCAAGATAGACCTGCTTCCTTACCTTCCTTTCAGTCTGCAAGCCTGTTTAGAGTATGTTCATCAGGTGAACGCAAATCTTCCAATATTTCAAGTTTCTTCTCTTCATAATACCGGTCTTAAAGAATGGTTTGACTGGATTTGTCTACTCAGAGAATAGCCTTCCGGATTAAAGTAACCGGTTTGGTACAGGGTGTCGGCTTCCGGCCGTTTGTGTATCGCCTGAGTACCCGATTAGGACTGTACGGGTTTGTACGAAATCAGCGCGACGGAGTAACGATTCATATTGAGGGTCCCCGTAAGGTTCTTGCCCTGTTTGTGGTACTCCTTCCCAAACAGGCACCGCCAGCCAGTGAAATTCTCCAGATAAAAACTGAAGAGGTTCCTTCCGCCGGATGTACCGACTTCCGGATTGTCAGGAGCCAGAGCAGAAGGAGGGGTGAACTTTTTGTCCCTCCGGATATCGCGGCCTGTCCTAATTGCCTTTCAGAGATGGAGGAGCGGACTGACCGCAGGTTCCAATACCCTTTCATTAACTGTACCAACTGCGGTCCCCGTTACTCTATTATCAGCGGTTTGCCTTACGACCGGTCCAAAACCGCTATGTCTGAATTCCGAATCTGCGGTGTTTGCCGGAAGGAGTATCTTAATCCGGCTGACCGCAGGTACCACGCGGAACCGGTTGCCTGTCCGGTCTGTGGTCCAGAGGTTGCTTTGCGGTACCAGAAGGTTACGATTGCCACAAAAGAGAGTGCGATTAAGAAAGCAATTGATTTACTCCGGCAGGGCAGGATTTTAGCGGTTAAAGGAATCGGCGGATTCCACATAATTTGCGACGCCCATAGTGAAACCACGGTCAGGAAATTACGGGAGCGCAAAAACAGACCAATAAAACCTCTGGCTCTGATGGCAGAATCCGGTGAGACGATAGTCCGGTACGCCCTGGTCTCTCCTGAAGACCAGAGGGTCCTGTCCGGTCCGGCCCGGCCGATTCTCCTTCTCAGAAAAAAGAATCCTTCAGATGATTTACTGGCGCCCTCCATAGCCCCGGACAATAATTACTACGGATTCTTTTTGCCTTACGCACCGCTTCAATTTCTTCTCTTTGAGAAAGGATTGGACGTTCTGGCGGCAACCAGCGCCAATTTTTCGGAGGAACCGATTATTTGTGATAATGACGAGGCGGAAGAAAAACTTTTCAGAATTGCCGACTATTTTCTGGTTCATAACCGCAAGATTATTAATCGTTGCGACGATTCTATATTTTTGCCTTTAGGGCCTGTCCCTGTGGGTAGTAAACAGGGAATGGTCTCTATCCGGCGCAGTCGTGGTTATGCACCGTTGCCCATTTTGACTGAGTTTACCTTTCCAGCCGGGCTGTCTTTTGGTGCGGAGGAAAAGGGAACCTTTGCCTTGGCCGCCGGTAATACCGTTTTCTTTTCGACGTACTTAGGTGACCTGAAGAATTATGAAAACCAGGAGTTTTTAGAGGAGACCCTGTCGTGCTATCAAAAGATGTTCGGCATTCGACCAAAGTTTTTAGTCGCCGATCTTCATCCTGATTACCAAAGCCGGCGTTTGGCTGAGGAGATGGCGCAAAAAGAAAACCTAACACTTTTTTTAATTCAGCACCACAAGGCACATGTGGCGGCAGTTATTGCGGAGAAAGGGATTAAAGAACCAATAATCGGGGTCGCTTTTGACGGTACCGGTTACGGTGAAGATGGCAGCGTCTGGGGCGGAGAGTTCTTTGTCGGAGACCACAAAAGATTAGAGAGGGCAGGTTTTCTCCGTCCTTTTCCTTTGCCCGGGGGTGATTTGGCTATAAGCCAGCCCTGGCGGACCGGATTAAGTCTTCTCTACCAGACCTTTGGAGAGGATATTCCCCCCCACCTTAATCCTCCCCCCAATTTGACATTGGGGTCCCCGCCTCCGAGGGGGGAGCGGGGTACCCACGAAGTGGGTCGGGGTGGGGGTGACTTATGGGGACCGGTCTTTGAAGCGATAAAGAAAGGATATCCTTTTCCGGTTACATCCAGTGCCGGCCGGCTTTTTGACGGTGTCTCCGCGATTTTGGGTCTCTGTCACCAACAGAGTTACGAGGCAGAGGCACCGGTCAGGCTCCAGACCGCAGCGGAAAAATCTGAATCTGAAAACCTTTTGCCTTATCCATTTGGATTGGAGTTAAATCCCCCTCAATCCCCCTTTGTAAAAGGGGGACTTCAGGGGGATTTAAAGAACGGAGTGAGGGTGGACTGGCGGCCTATTATTACCGGCATGGTAACTGATTTAAAAAAAGGGGTACCGGTGGAAGATATTGCCAACCGGTTTCATTTATCAATAGCGGAGGTTATCCTTTCGATTTGCCAGGAACTGTCCCGGCAGTTTAAAATAAAGAAGGTTGTTCTTTCCGGAGGAGTCTTTCAGAACCGGCTTCTTTTATCCCTTGTTTTGAGAAAACTTTCTGTTGCCAGATTTGAGCCGGTTATTCCGGAGCGGGTTCCGATAAATGATTCCGGTGTCTGTTTGGGTCAGTTGCTTTTAGCCAGGTCTGAAATTTAAGCCGTATGTGTTTAGCCGTTATCGGAAAAGTGGTTGAGGTTAAAACGCCGGAGAGAGCGCAGGCTTTTCCAACCGGCATCGTTGAGGTTTTAGGTATCAGGCGCTCAATCAATTTTGGTCTCCTTGATTCCGTAAGAGCCGGGGAGTACGTGCTTATCCACGCCGGATTTGCCATTCAAAAACTGACT
>CAZVUE010000152.1:0-1519 GCA_964630335.1 uncultured bacterium
GTCAGGAGTAAAAACGGGTGGGAGATGTTATAACGGTAATTCTAAATCTTATCGACCTTTCTGACGGTGAGTAACCTTTCAAGCAATGAACCCCTCTGAGACCCCTTACTCAGCGAAAGGTCAGTAACTGCCACACGGTTTATCAGACGCACATAATCTTTTTCAAACCAACTCTGTTGACGATATGCCCAGGCAGCGTGGAGAGCATACGGTCTCCCGTCAGACATACCCAAAAAGAGCATAATATGTCCTTTTAAATACAGGGTGGTAACACCGCCGACTGCTTCCCGGGAAAGAACCGCCATCTTCTCTTCTTCAGAACTCCCCTTATCAAATTCTTTCACTAAAGATCCTACTTTTGCCTGGGCTGCGGAGTTCCGCGGCAGGGATATACCCACCGTAGCAAATATCTCCTGCAAAAAAGCGGAACAATCCTGTTCGCCGTACATCCCTCCCCAGCCGTAAGGTGCGTTGAGTAATTTGAACCCCTGTTCCATAATAATACGCGGGGTATAAGGTAAATACCCGAAGCTGACATCCTCTCTCTTTATATATGCGGCTCTTTTAGATAAACCCCCGTCAGGCAAACGGTCCGGAATAATAACCTCAACGGACGCAGTATCTCCCTGCTTTTTAACTGCCGGGAATCTCATTCCCATCCTGGTGTAATCGTAATATTCCGTAAGGAGCGGATTGAGGAAGATATCAGCCTTGGAATTTGTAACCACCACAAAATTTCCCCGGTTGAGGTAATCGCTCAATTCCTCCTGATTACACAAGGCGACATTCTCAGCCTTGACCCACCCCCGGCTGGAGGGCCCGATAACGTAAAACCATCTTCCATCCAGGCTGGTGTGCAAAATCACCAGCGGTGTACCCACGTCAAGAGAACTGTTCTGGAGTTCGTCAAAATCGAAGTCTCCGGATTTGGCGTATAAACCTTCCTGGGTGGGTAAAATCTTCTGGTCGGTATAACGAATAATCAAGCCATACCCTACCTTGCTCTCACCCTTGATGGCACCAAGAGATGTCATTTCTTCAATCCGGCGATAAAATTTCCGGTCCGCTCTTCTGCCATTCCTTTGATATAGTTTCTCCTGCCGAAGGAAATCCAGGGATTCTTCCAATTCCCCAATCAATTCCTTCCCGGAATATACCGGACCAATCTTGGTAACGTCACTGGTTAGTTTAAGTTCATCCGCAATGTGAGCGTTCAACATTTTTATCTCCCGGGAACTAAGGATTACCCTGTCCGGGAAAGGGTGCCGGCTTATCCAGAAGCCCGGGGTCTTCATCTGCATCCGGGTATTAGGAATCAGGGTGGGAGCGGCATAGTATAACCTTTCCTGAATCGCACACCCTGAAATCACCAGTAATACCACCCCTAATGACAGTTTTAAAAAGATTTTCGGGGGGTGAAAATACTTCACGGGTGAAGTATACCACTTCTTGCCTTTTTCAGACAAATACTGCCCCCGGTTAAAAACCGCGATTGACAACGTATTAACTATTGACTTAG
>CAZVUE010000152.1:1619-3222 GCA_964630335.1 uncultured bacterium
GTGGAAATAATATGGTGGGATTGAATATTGAAAGCGGGGTTCTTCAGGCAATTGCGTTCGCACCCGATAAGAGACGGGTGGAGAATATCGCGGTCCGGGAACTCGATTTGGAAAAGGACCCGGTAACCCGTTTGTCCGATGGGCTAAAAGAATTGGCCCTTATTCCGCCTCTCCAGAAAGACCGCACGGTCTGCCTTTCGGTGGGCGGTGAAGGAGTGGTAATCCGTTATCTGACGCTTCCGGTCTCCCCCCGGGATAACATGAACGACCTGATAAACCAGACCTTAGAACAGCGTATCCCCTTCCGAAGTGACCAGATTTATTTTGACTATCATGTTTTAGGACCAGGTGAAAAGAGAAACCAGGTAAGGGCAGTCCTGGTCGCTGCCCAGAAAACCCTGGTTGCCGAAAAGATCAATTTAGCCTCATCCGCCGGTCTAAAGGTAGGGGCAGTCGAGGCGGATAGTATTGCCCTCATTAATACCTGGCTCAGCCAACGGCAGTGGTCTAAAGCCAAGGGAGAAGAGGTATCGGCATTTCTTAACATCGGGTTTGATACCACCGTGCTGAACATCGTTTCCTGTCAGGAGCCATTATTAAGCCGGGATATAAAGTTTGGTATTACGACCCTGATGGAGACGTTAGGCAAAAATAACCGTCTAAAACCATCCGAAAACCTGCGCCTTTTGAAAGAGGCGGAACCATCAAAAGAACCCGATTTTTTAAATTGGCTCCGGGGAAACATCGACAACCTCTCCGAAGAAATCAAACTCTCTTTTGAATATGCCAAGAATCAACTTGGTAAGAACCCGAACAAAATCTACCTTGCCGGACACCTAAAAGCGCTGCCGAACATTTCAAGACTTCTCTCGGATAACTTGGGGGTAGAAATCATTACCTATAACCCCTTTCTGGAATCTGAGATTAAACCGGAATTATCCTCTCTCATCGCCAATAATGAACCCGCCTTTGTCTTAGCGATGGGATTAGCCTTACACTCTGATGATTAGGATTAATTTGCTGCCGCCGGACGCGCGGCCCAGAAAATCAAGGGCAAAACCCAGAATACGGGTGAAAACCAACCTGTTACTGCCTGGCTTAGAAGCGCTGATCATCGCTGTCTTGCTTTTCTTTTTCGTAAAGTTCAAGATAGAATACCGAAAGGAAGCCGCTGTTCTGGAACGTCTGAATCAGACCATCCAGGCAATTTGTCCGGCACTCCAGGAGATAAAAAAGACCAAGGAAGAAATAGCCAGGATAGAAAAAGACATCTACCCGATGGAAGATCTGGAAAAGAACCGGGTTCCCTGGCCGGAAGTCCTTAATCAGATAAAGCACGCCCTACCCCAGACAATCTGGTTAACCAGGTTGGTCTTTGAACAGAAAGAGGTAAAAAAAACGACCCCCCAGACTCCGTCCACTCCTGGCAAGAAATCCGAAACAAAACCGACTGCAACCGAAACTGTCTCCAGATTACTTATCTCTGGTTCCGCGTTCTCGGAAAACATGGGGGATTCTCTGAACGCATTAGCCAATTTTGTGGATAGATTAAGTCGCAACAGCCTGTTTACCGAACAGTTCCAGGCGATAAAGATTGTCTCCT
>CAZVUE010000153.1:0-3221 GCA_964630335.1 uncultured bacterium
CCGGCTGGGCTTCCCTCTCCTGCGAACATACCCGGCGCCTCTTGGAAGAGGTGAATTCGCCTAACCTCAAACTGGTCTTTGACACCGGGAATCCGGTCTTTGATGACGACGTCCGCGGTCCCAAACCATACCGGAAGCAGAATTCCTGGGAATTTTATCAGGCAATAAAGGAAAATATCGTCTACGTCCATATCAAGGACGGATACGTTGACAATAATGGGAACCAAATATTCACCTTTCCTGGGGAAGGAGAGGGCTGCGTAAAAGAGATTCTGGATGACCTTTTAAAGAATGGTTATGATGGTGGTTTCTCTATCGAACCCCATATGGCGGTGGTCTTCCACGACCAAACCGTCAAGTCAGAGGACGAAACCCGGTACCGGAACTATATTGAATACGGCCGCCGGGTGGAGCGGATGCTGGCTGAAATTAAAGAAACAATTTAATAAATCTGGATTCCCGCTAAAAGCATGCGGGAATGACAAAAGAAAGCCAAATATGTTCATCGCTGATTTTCATATCCACTCCAAATATTCCCGGGCAACCAGCCGGGATATGGACCTGGAACACTTGGCGCAGTCAGCCAAGGAAAAAGGGATATCCCTTTTAGGAACCGGCGACTTCACCCATCCGGTCTGGTTTGCAGAATTGAAAAAGAAGATTCAACCGGATGAACCCGGAATCTACATCTATGCCGGATTAAAATTCATCCTGACCACAGAGGTCTGTAATATCTTTGACCACCAGGGGACGATGAAGCGGATTCACAATATCATCTTTCTGCCTGACCTTGAGACGGCTTACCGGCTGACCATGAAATTGGCCGCTTACGGTTCCATGGAATCGGACGGACGTCCCATGCTTCAACTCTCTGCCGATAACTTAGTGGAGATGGTAAAAAAAGTGTCGCCGGAAGGGTTTGTCGTACCCGCACACATCTGGACCCCCCACTTCTCTCTCTTCGGTTCCAACAGCGGCTTTAACCGGATGGACGAATGTTTTCCCAAAAACCTCTCCGAAATCTTCGGTTTAGAGACCGGCCTTTCCAGCGACCCGGAGATGAACTGGCGTGTCTCCGCCCTGGACCGTTATTCCCTGATTTCCAACTCTGATGCCCATTCCCCGGCCAAAATCGGCCGGGAAGCCAACGTATTCAGTCAGCCTTTAAATTATTCTCAGATCCGGGAAGTCCTCCAAACCAAGGATAAAATCAGGTTTCTCTATACGGTGGAATACTTTCCGGAAGAGGGGAAATACCATTATGACGGACACCGCTTATGTAAATCGTCTCTCCCACCGGAAGAAGCGAAGGTCAAACAGAACAAATGTCCGGTCTGCGGCCGGAAGGTAACCGTAGGCGTTCTCCATCGGGTAATAGACCTGGCGGATAAGCCTGACGGCCGGACGCCGGAAAACGCCATCCCTTTTAAACGGCTGGTGCCTCTGAACCAAATCATTGCCGTTGCCCTGAAGAAACCCGTGGATAGTCCGGCCGTTGTGGAGAAGTACCAGAAATTAACCCGGACCGTGGCACCGGAATTTGAGATTCTCCTTTCTCTCCCGGAAGACGAAATAACCAGCAGAATAGATTCGGGAATCGCCGCCGCCATCCTGGCGGTCCGGAAGGGAAAGGTCAGGGTGGAACCCGGATATGACGGCGAGTTCGGCAAAGTAGAAATCCCGATGGAACCCGGCGCCAAGCAGGCAACCCTCTTCTAATTTCCACAAGATTCATTGCAAAATGTAGGGGCTTGATTTATCAAGCCCGCGGGTCGGATAAATCCGACCCCTACAACAAATTATTTATGTTATCCGTACTAATACCCCTCTATTACTTAATCTCAGAAAGCCGGCGTCTGCTTTACCAGAAAGGCTTCTTAAAACCGATAAAAGTTTCCGCTTATGTAATCAGCGTGGGCAACATTACCGTCGGCGGCACCGGCAAAACCACGCTTACCCAATATCTGGCGAACTACTTCACGAAAAGAGGTAAAAAAGTGGTGGTAATCAGTCACGGTGTAAGCGGACGCCGTGATGGTCTGGTCGTTTCAAACGGCAAAGAAATTCTGGTTGACGTCCGGCAGGCTGGCGACGAAGCCTATCTTTTAGCCCATAACCTGCCCGGGATTCCGGTCTTGTCCGGACGCCGCAGAGAAAAACAGGCACAGTCAGCCTTGAGCCAGTTCGGGGCGGAAGTCATTATTCTGGACGACGCCTTCCACTATCTGCGTCTGATTCGGGACCATAACATACTGGTATTCAATTGTTACTCCGGTTTAGGTAACCGCCGCCTTTTGCCGGCCGGCCCTTTAAGAGAACCCCTGCATAATCTAAAGCGGGCTGACGTCTTCTGGTTCAACCATACTGACCTGGTAACTCAACAAGACCTCCTTGGCTTTCAAAAAAGACTCCTACGATTTAACCCGGCCGCATCGGTGGTAACAAGTTATTATTCTTATCCAAGATTTTACTCCTTATCCGGAGAAACGGTTCCTACCCAGGACCTGACCGGGAAAAAAGTCTGGGTCTGTACCGGCATCGGCGAACCGGAAACATTTTTGAAGAAATTGGAAATCCTTGGGATTAAGGTAAAGGGTAAAACTCTCTTTCCCGACCACCACTTTTACCGGAAAGAGGAGATTCAAAATATTCCCCTGGAGGAAGTTGACTTTTTGCTTATTACCGAAAAAGACCGGGTGAAATTTCCCTCCGTTACCTTTTCAAAACCGGTCCTCTACCCGAAGGTGGAACTGGTAGTGGAAGGATTGAACCTATGTTAATCATCCCGGCCATTGATATTATCGGAAATCGTCTGGTCCGGCTAACCAAGGGTAATTACGAAGAGGTTACCGACTATAATTTAGAACCTCTCCGGATTCTCCGGAAATATGCGTCTGCCGACGCTAAACGTATTCACCTTGTCTTCTTATCCGCAGCCCGGGAGGGAACCCGGGGGTCTGAAGAAACCACTCTCCTAAACCAGATACTGGACGAAAAACGCAGACTGAATATTGAAATAGAATTGGGCGGCGGTATCAGAACGATGAATGAGGTAAAAAAGGTTCTGCAGCGGGGTACCGACTACGTTATCTTGGGAACATCAGCCATTCTGGATGCGCTCAAAATTCTTGAAGAACGTACCGCAATGGGTTATACTAAATCATTGGCCTCTTTTTTGAATGAGTCCGTTCTCCCTTTTCCCAGCATTCTCCAGGAAATAG
>CAZVUE010000154.1:0-3167 GCA_964630335.1 uncultured bacterium
ATGAGAAAATTATGTCTCCGAAAAAGGTTTATGCCGCTGATTTGGGAATCAGGACCATCTTTACCGGGTTTAGAGACAAAGGCAGTCTATTTGAAAATTATGTCTACCTAAAGATTAAAGAGCGAAATCCTTGTTATGTTTACCAGGATGGAACCGAAATTGATTTTTTAACTGATGACAGGGTATTAATCGAGGTTAAATACCAGAGCAACCCAACCAAAAAACAATCCGTACTCTTTGAAAAATTTGGAGCCAGAAAAAAAGTTATTATCAGGAATATTTATGATTTAAAGGATATCCCTACTTCAGCGTAATCTCGACCGTCTCCCCACTATTCCGGCGACATAGTTAGAACGATACCCTTTCCTTTAACTTTTTTGGGGAAACCAGTTTTGGGTACGCAGGCAGATTTTCACCAGCATCAGCATCACCGGAACTTCAATCAGGACTCCGACCACGGTGGCTAAAGCCGCACCGGAAGAAAGCCCGAAGAGCATCGTGGCGGTGGCGATTGCCACTTCAAAATGGTTGGAGGCGCCAATCATCGCGGAAGGGGCGGCATCCGCGTAGGTCAGTTTCAACGCTCTCGCCAGGAAATACCCTACCCAGAAAATAAGGTTGGTCTGAATAAATAAGGGGACGGCAATCCACAGAATCGTCAAGGGGTTTGAGAGAATTATCTCGCCTTTGAAAGAGAACAAGAGAATCAGGGTTATTAAAAGTGCGATAATCGTAACGGGTGTGAGTCGATGGAGAAATTTTTCCGTAAACCAGGCTTCACCTTTTGCCTTTATCAGCCATTTTCGGGTGAAATAACCCGCCACCAGAGGCAAAGCCACGTAAATTCCGATGGAAAGGACCAAAGCCTGCCAGGGTACTGGAAGCCGACCCACGCCGAGAAGAAAACCTCCCAGCAGACCATACAGAAGAAGCATAGACAGGGAATTGATTGCCACCATCACCAGGGTGTGTCCGTCGTTTCCCTTCGCCAGATACCCCCAGACCAGTACCATGGCGGTGCAGGGCGCAACACCAAGAAGGATACAGCCGGCCAAGTAACTGCGCCACAAAGGCACCGCTAACATCTTTATCCCGTTGTGCAATACTACGATACCGGCGCCGTGGGTGGCTCCGACCGGCAGATTCAGCCCGAAAGGTATCTTTACATAGTCTAAGGCTTCCGCGCCAATCAGGTTCCGGAACAGAAATCCCAAAAAAAAGAGCGCGATGGCATACATCGTAAACGGCTTAATTGCCCAGTTAACAAATAAAGTCAGTCCGACCGGTTTAATGCTCCTGCCTGCCTTCAAAATTTCCGCAAAGTCAATCTTTACCATGATGGGATACATCATAAAGAACAAGCAGACGGCAATCGGAATTGAAACAACCGGCGCTCCACCCACATAGATTGCCAGACCGTCCAGGAACTTTGCCGCACCCGGCGCGGCCTTACCCAAAACGATGCCGATTCCGATACACAGAAATACGAAAACCGTCAAATACCTGTCAAATATGGACAGCCCTCTTTCTTTTTTCGCCGTACGTTCCATTCCCGCCTCCCCCAAATTTTCTATCCGGGTTTTAGGTAATCCAGAGCATATACGCGCCGCCCAGAATAACTAAAATCCCGCAGATTTTTTTCAGTACGGAGACCCCTTTTGACTTTTCGTTCCAGTGCAGATAATGTTCCACCGCTTCGGTAAACGTGCCGGCAAAAATGATGACGGAGCAATGGCCGATTCCGTATGCTAAAAGCAGGACTACCCCGTACAAGAACCGGTCTGCCGCCATTCTAAAAGTCACCGCCAGCATCGGAGCCATATAGGCAAAAGTGCAGGGTCCGAGAGCAACCCCAAAAACCAGCCCCAGGATAAAAGAAGCCAGTAATCCTTTCCTTTTCAGGCCAGGCTGGTTTGCCCCTTTCATCATCGGCAAGGTAATAATTTCCAGAAGGTGTAGCCCCACCAGGAAGAAAACACCCGCTACCAGGTAATTACCCCAGGAGCCTATATCGCCGGCCATCCGGCCCAGAAGAGCGGTTACCATGCCGATAAGGGCAATGGTTATAAGAATCCCAACGGAAAAGAGTGTTGCTAACCGGAATGCTCTTCCGGTGGAAATAGTTCCCTGTTCGCCGATGAATCCCACAATCAGAGGAATACTGGCTAAGTGACAGGGACTTAAGATAATGCTTAAGACACCCCAGACGAAAGAAGCCGAAAGCGCCAGGGCGGGCGTACCTTCAACCGCCCGGGTTAAGGCAGTGAAAATCTGTTGCATATTTTCTTTCCGCTATTTTTTCTCAATTTTTTTCAGCGCCACGCCTAATTTCTTCCACTGTTCCAGAATATCTTCCTTGGACATAAAACCTTCATGCCGGTAAATCTCCCTGCCTTCTCCGTCGTAGAAAATTTGCGTGGGGATTAACCGTATTCCGTAATGCTCACCCGCATCAGGATCTTTCCAAACATCAATAAATTCCACCTGCAATTTGCCTTTGTATTCTGCTCTCAATTCCTCCAGAATCGGCGCCATCATTTTGCAGGGTATGCATTTATCGGCACCCAGGTCAACCAGCCGGGGGAGAGTTTTTGGCTTTTGGGCATCATTTTTCTTAACTGTTTTCTTTCCCCTTTTTTGCATCGCAGAACTTTTTGGTGGAATAGTTTTTTGCGGCTCAGAGACTGTTGTGGAATGCTCATTGGAAGAAAAATTTCTTTTCTGCTGAACGGCGAAGATTGCAAAAACCGTCAGCAAAAGAACTCCAACGATTATTTTCCCGGCAAATTTAGTTTTGCGCGGTCCTATATTCTTCATTTCTCCCTCCATTTCTTCAGGAAAGTAATTTCTTTATTTCGTCAACAGAAAGGACTCTTCCGGTGGATTTTACCTCACCGTCAACCACCAGGGCCGGCGTCATCATCACACCATAGTTCATAATCTTGCTGATTTCGGTCACCTTCACGATTTCTGCTTCAATACCCAATTCTTTGACTGCCTCTTCCACATTGGCGGTCAGGGTTTTACATTTGGGACAACCCATCCCGAGAATTTCTATCTGCATTTCAACCTCCCTGCAAGGCTGAAGCCTTGCCCTACTTACTTAATCAGCCAGCCAAAAAGCATGCCGGTAATTGTTGACATCACAACTACCAGACTCACATAGA
>CAZVUE010000155.1:0-3144 GCA_964630335.1 uncultured bacterium
TTCAACCCGTTCTGCTGCTGTCTGAGGTGGCGGTGTAGGTGGACCTGTTTTTTTTCGGCGGAGGGTCCAGACTAGGCTTTTTTGACGGATTATTTCAGGCGTCTTCGCGGGAGTCACCCGTTCAACTCGGCTAACTTTTTTTCTCTTTGCCGGCTCTCTTTTCCTACGTCGGCTCTGGGCTAAAAATGCCTTGATCTTTGCTCTTTTTTCTGCCTGAACCATAATTAACGTGGTGGTGCTGGAGGTCGACCGGGCATACCGGGAGGACCTCCACCAGGCATACCGGGAGGACCAGCCATAGCCGGTTGAGGAGCACTCTGAGTCGGAGCTACGTATATCTTTGTTTTTTCGGACAGTTCCTTGCTCCAGATAAGCCGCTTGAGGTTCAAGGAAGCATCCACCTTATCACCGCTCCGGGTCATGGTCATATTTTCCAGGATAAATATAGATTGAGAAGAACCTAAGTTCTGGTAGAAATATGCTACCCGGCTGCTGGTATCGCTGATAGAAATTGTCAGAGGAATTTCAATATAAAGCGGCTGGACAACCGGTTCTCCAATCTGGATGGAACTGAGGCTTGATAATTTACTCCGGAAGACCTCCTCACAAAGTCGTTTTACCGTATCCAGCATTATAAACAGGGTTGGAACTTCTTCCGAGGACGGGAGCCCGGTTTCGGTGATTCCGAAGGAGGGTATGCTCACATTTGCCTTCACCGCTTCGCTCCGGAGGTCATCCAGAAGCAGGTACATCGTTTCTTTATAGTAGAGCGGCGGGAAGAGTTCGTCTGCAGGGAGGGTAAGAACCGAGAGTCCAGCGTACCGGCCAACCAGAGTTTCGTAGTTACCTTCTAAAGTTAACTTTTCCCGGGTCATCCGGCTGATCCGATAGGGGGAGGGTGCGTTTTGAACATCAGAATAATACTTTTGCAGTTTATCATGTTTGGTATTTATTTCGCTGGTTAAAGCTTCGGTCTGTTTGAGCAGAGTTTTATCCAGATAGATACCACTGCCTAACAAGAGTGAGGCGACAAGGCACGAGAAAAACGCACTATACTTTTTTAAGAATTCCACTATTTCACCCCCACCCTGATTTGGAACGTCAATTGCCCGGTTGAATCTCTTTCCAGCGAAACTACGGCGGCATTCTGGAAAGAAGGAAGAGAATTAAGATTGAGGATAAACTGGCGGACATCTCTGAACGCCAGTCCCAGGTTTGACGATTTTGCAACTCCATCTAAAATGAGAGTATTCTCCTGCGGGGTGAATTTGGTAAGATAAATTTCAGAACTGGGCAGGATTCGCCCCAAGGTAATTAAACGGGATAACCATAGATACCGTCGATTTAAGATACCGCCGAGATTTTTATATTTTTCTTGCAATTCACTGATTTCTCTTTCCATATCCTGAATAGCCGGTAAATACTGTTCATATTCGTTCAAATTGGAGTTTAATTGTTGAATGACTATCCCTTTCACTTTACTTTCCTGATAGAAAAAGAAACTGGGCGAGAAGGAAAGGAACATTGCCAAAACAAGCGAAAAATAGACAAAAAGACGGTTGCGGCGCGTTTTTTTCAGCCGGATATATTCCGGTGGTAAAAAATCTAAGGCATAAGGACAGGGCAGAATATTTTGTGCTCTAAGGGCGAGCCCTACTGCAACCGCCAGACGATTCTGTGTTTCCGGCTTGATTTCGATACCTTCTTCCAGGTTTATATTGGCAAAAGGGTCCAAGGTGCGGGTAGGAATTCTGAGACGGCCTTCCAAAGTTTTGGCTAAACCCGGTAACGAAGCACTCCCGCCGGTAATCAAAAAACAGTTTAATTCCGGGCCCTTTTGAGTAAAACGCCAATAGTCAACCGAAGCCTGGATTTCAGAGAGCAAGTTGTCGATGGTCTGGGTAATGCTGGTTGGTAATTCTGATTCCGCAGTCAATGATATTTTTTCTTTTTCTGCCTCGGCAGACTCGGTACTTCTTTCTTCTTTTAAATTTTCGGTAAAGGTGTTGCCGGTAATGGTGAGGGCGCGGACCAAGACCAGATTTCCCTGGAAGACAATCAGATTACTGCTTTCAGCGCCTAAGTCTAAGATGGCGTAGGTTTTGGTGCGGTCGAAGTCCGGGGCACCAGAGACAAGGTTAAGGAGAACAATAGGGTCAGCGTCTAAAAAGAGGATCTCTTCTTTGAATTTTGCAAAGAGGGACATCGTCTTCCGGGCGATGTCTTTTTTTATCGCGCCAATAATGAAATCGATAGTTCCACTTATTTCAGGCAACCGGCGAAAGGACCAGACTACCTGTTCCAAAGGGAAGGGGATACGGTGTTGGACCTCAATTTTAAGCGTGGCTTCTATCTTTACGGCCGCAACCGCAGGAATGTAAACGCATCGGATCAGGGCGGGACGGCCAGCCAGGGAAATAGCAAATTCCCTGGTTTTAAATTCGGCTAAAATCTTTTTAATTGTATTTACAATCAGGGCATCATCTCTTTCCGGAGGGAGGGAAATTATTTCTACTTTCCTTAATATTCCTTTTCCGGCCGCTGTATCCAGAACAACCGCTTTGATGGCAGTTGTTCCGATGTCCAACGCCCAAATAGTTCGTCTTTGTGCCATAAATGCTCAGCTACAAAATTTAGGGGTTGCCGAACAAATTCGGGACTCCAAATAATTAACTTTATTGTTCGGCAACCCCCCGTAGCGGGGGCAGGATTCGAACCTGCGACCTTCGGGTTATGGGCCCGACGAGCTGCCACTGCTCCACCCCGCAGTAAATGCACAATCCACCAGATATATAATAATGGAGATTGGTGTTTGATGTCAAGTTATCTCCGGGAGAGCTCTGAAGGAATTCGCTCTCAGGATTTCGATACTTTTCCAGAAATCTCCAGTTTTAAAATCAAAGACTTGACCCGGGTTTGAACCAGAGTTAATAGTTCCGCCTTTTTCTTTTCTTTCTCCTGAAGATGCACCAATTCGGAAGCCAGAGCCATGCCTGTCATTACCGCTAACCGATGGGTAGATATTTCCCTTCCCTGGTGCTCTTTTTGAGCCTTTTCCAGAACTTCCTGGAAAATAGCTAAGGCACGGCGAAGCATCTCCACATTTCCGGAAAGAGTATACTTCTCGCCGAGAAGCGAAACAGA
>CAZVUE010000156.1:0-3142 GCA_964630335.1 uncultured bacterium
GGCAAACGGTTTTGCTACGGTTAAGTCTTTCAAGCCAGATTTAATATTACTTGATATACTAATACCGGATATGTATGGTACGGAGGTAGCCCGGCAGATAAGGTCCGATGAGAGCGTTAAAAATATTCCCATCGTATTTTTAACTGCGCTCATAAGGGAAAAAGAAATAGGCTCTCAAGGTGCCGTTATAAAAGGGTATCCTTTTCTCGCTAAACCAGTAAGCACGGAAGACCTTATTAGGTGCATTGAGAAGAATATCAGAGGATAAGTATTTCTTCGGTCCTCTCCTGCCAGGCGCACCTATTTAACCTTTTATCCGGTAGGTTTGGATGACTTCGTTAGCCAGAAGAGAGGTGGCGATGGTCTTTACTTCGGAAGGCGTAAGGCTCTTTCCGTAAAGGAAGTAGCGCCGCCCGGTGGATACCTGCCGGACACCTTTTATCCCCAAGTCCTTTATCCCTTTCAGCGCGGTTTCACCCACGGTATCGGTAACCCCCTCCTTAAACCAGACCTCCACCGCAACCGCTTCTTTTGGCCGCTTCCTCTGACCGACGTAAAAGACCTGAGTAACCGGGTCAACTAAGAGTTCCCGGGCAATCAATTCTATCTGGGCATGCCTCTGGTTAGGTATACCTTCCGAAGCTTTAGCGTAGGAAGGAGACCGGGAAAGGCTTCCTTTGATGAGATAAATCGCGCCAACCTCAACCGCCTGGACGCTCTTAATACCCAGGTCTGCTATATCGCCGGATAAGCCGGAAGCCGTGGCGTCAAAGACGGCCTTCTGATACCAGACTTCAATCCGATGAATCTCCATTCTCTATTTTTCCCCTGTATCCTGTCTGATTATTTTAGGAATCGGTCTTCTCAAAAATGAGACCGCCACTTTCCGGAAGTTGGGTGTCACGTCCGAAAGATATATCTTTAGACTTTCGGTTCTTTTTTGTTTTCCGTTCTCTTCTTTTAAAAAAGGTATCAGTTCCCGGGTCACTTCTTCTGAGGGGTCAACCAGGATTACTTCTGGTCCTAAAAACCGGCTGAGCGCCTCCTTGAGTAAAGGGTAATGGGTACAGGCTAAGATTAATGTGTCAACCTTCTCCTTTTTAAAAGGCATTAAATAATGGTTGATTACCATCTCGGTGATTGGGCTTGAGAGCATGCCCTCCTCAACCAACGGAACGAAGAGCGGGCAGGCAATACTATGCACCCTGATTTCAGGGTTTCGTTTATGTATCTCTTTTTGATAGGCATTGCTTTTGATGGTGGCGATAGTGCCGATGACGCCGATAATCCCCTTTTTGGTTTGCCGGAGCGCTGCGGTTACCGCCGGGGTTAAGACGCCGAGCAGGGGAGTTGAGAACTCTTTCTTTAAGTTCTTTAAAGCCAAAGCGCTGGCGGTGTGGCAGGCGACCACCACCACCTTTGGCTTGAAGGTAAGCAAAAACCGGGTATTCTGCCGGGCAAAGAGGTTGACCGCTTCCGGCGATTTATTGCCGTAGGGAAGCCGGGCGGTATCACCAAAGTAGATAATCTGAGTTTGAGGGTAGACATGCTGGATATTAAAGACAACGGTGAGGCCGCCCAGTCCAGAGTCGAAGACGCCAATCGTTTCACTCATTGACCGGTTCCTCGGTTACGCTGGGTGTCTACCGTGACTCTGCTCTTCAGGGGCTGGCCGTCAAGATAGGCGATTATTCCGCCTCCGATGGCTTCCGCAATCGCCTGGCGCACTTCCGGGATGCGCAGGTTTGCCTCAATATTGGGGTTGCAGATGAAACCCACTTCCACCAGGACCGAAACCATATAGGTATACTTCAAGACATAAAAGTTTTTGCGCTTTACGCCCCGGTCCGGGGTAATCAACCGGTCCGCCAATTTTTCCTGAACAAGAGAAGCCAGATACTGACTCTTCTGGAGTACGGTGTAGGGAACGGTCTCCTTTAAGATATCGGATATTTCGTCGTTAGGATTGGTTGCACAGGCAAAGACGGTCGGTTTAAAGGTTGGACTATAGGTTTCAAATCCATCTGCAGTATAGTGGTTATACCGGGCAGAGTTGGTGTGGATGGAAACGAAGAAATCCGCGCCCAATTGGTTGGCAACCTCGGCCCGGTCAGGCAAAGGAATAAAAGTGTCATCTTTACGGGTCATAACCACCTTCAATTTCGGCCGGGACCTTTTCAAATATTCAGATAAGCGCAGAACCAGATCAAGGTTGACGTCCTTCTCCTGAAGCCCCCAGGGCCCGATAGCGCCCTTATCATCTCCGCCGTGACCTGCGTCAAGGACTAAGGTAATCTCATTATCGGCTTTTTTAGAAACACCGGCCAGAATTTCAACGATACCGGGCGGCGAGGTTGGTTCAGTTTTAGGGGGTTCTTCGGTTGTGGTGGTGGGAACCGGTTGAAACGAAGGGATAAAGGCAACGCTGGCGATGAGGGAGGCAAAGTCATAGGGGATAGCCTCCACGCCGGCGATTATCCGGGCCGGCTGGTTCATCTCATTTAGCGCATCGTCGTAAAGGACCTTCTTGCTTCCGGGCAAGACCACCAACTTGTGGTTGCCAAAAGAGATCTCCGTGCGTCGGCTGAGCACATCCCGGTTAATCGTACCCTTAAAGAGGAAAGCCAGGTCCGGAAGAGTTATCCAACTTTCTCCGGAGAGGCGATAGATTGGGATATTGGTTGCCTGAATCCTCTGTTCCAACGAAACGTCCTCGGTACAGACGTCTGTGGCAAGGGATACGAAAAGAAGAAAAAATGTCGCTGCAGAAAGGAGTCTCCTCTGTCGCAGAGCCTTAGGGGTTGATGCATAATAAAGTTGACTATTTGGAGTTCCAGTTTTGAGGCCAGTGCAAGGCGCGACGAAGGTGGTGTGCCCTCTGCGGCACATAACCGAGAAGCAACGCCGCAATGGTCCAAAGATGGAACTCCCCGAAGGGCCAGGGCTCTTTTGGGCTACGACTGCGTCGCTCATCGCTTGCGTAGTACAGTGACTACGCAATCTTCTTCGCTCCTTGTCTCGCTCCAAAATCGCCTCTGGCAAATAGTTAACTTTATTATGCATCAACCCCTTACACTATTTTAACCAACGCCCGCGTATTTAGTCAAATTTTTTGACATCGGGGATATCTTCTCGCTATAAT
>CAZVUE010000157.1:0-1099 GCA_964630335.1 uncultured bacterium
TGGGACTGGTTGGCTGCGGAGGGATGGGGCAGGGGCACATCGGGGCGATGAAAGAACTGGCAGAAGCACAACTGACTGTGGTCTGCGACGTTGATGTCGAAGCCGCCAAAAAAGTGGGGACCGAGAATGGCGTTCCCTATTTCAGCGATTACCAGAAGATGATGAAGAGCGGTCTGTGCGACGCGGTGCTGGTCGTCACACCCCACTATTTCCATCACGAAATCGGTATCGCGGCCTTTAAGGCCGGACTCCACGTCCTTTCGGAAAAGCCGATTACGGTAACGGTGAGCGCTGCCGATGCCTTTATCTCCGCAGCGAAGAAGAGCAAAAAGGTCTTCAGCGTGATGTTCCAGCAACGGACCCTTCCTGAAATGAGGCTGGCTCACGAAATCGTTAAAAGCGGACGGTTAGGTGAGATTAAACGGACTCTGATGGTTTACGCAGACTACCGGAGCCAGGCTTACTATAGCAGTGCTGGCTGGCGCGGGACATGGTTAGGTGAGGGCGGCGGTGTTTTGCTTAATCAGGCACCGCACAGTATTGACCTCTTTATGCTCCTGGGCGGCCTGCCCTGCCGGGTAACCGCCAAGACCAGAACCAGATTACACAAAATTGAAGTGGAAGATGAAGCCTGTGCGCTTTTAGAGTACCCGAACGGAGCCTGGGGATACTACTATGCCTGTACCTGCGAAGCGCCCGGGGTTCCCGGGATGGAGATTACCGGTAACCGGGGAAGATTGGTCTGGAGAAACGGCGAGTTAAAGTTCTTTTCTTTTAAACCATCAACTTCTGAGCATAACGCCACCTGTAAAATGATGTGGGGTGGACCAGAGGTAATTGAGGAAAAGATGGAACTGCCCGAGGCAGAGACCGGACACAAAGAGATTATTCGGAACTTCTGTACTGCCATTCTCCACGGAGAGGAGTTAATCGCACCGGGCGTAGAAGGCATTTGGGCAGTGGAGTTTATCAATGCGCTTATCCTTTCCGGAAAGAAGGGGAAACCGGTTGAGATTCCGGTGAACCGTCAGGAGTATGACCGGCTCCTGGCGAAACTGAAAAAGGGGTCAAAAGCGAAGAAGGTGGCAAAGGTAGAGAG
>CAZVUE010000157.1:1199-3132 GCA_964630335.1 uncultured bacterium
CCGGCGGAAAGAAAGACTTAGCCCTGGTTCTTTCAGAAGAGACCGCGGTTTCCGCCGGTGTGGCGACCACCAATAAGTTTAAAGCCGCCTCGCTGCTCTTAAGTCTAAAACATCTCCATCACAAAACCCACCGGGCAATCCTCATCAACAGCGGTAACGCTAACGCCGTCAACGGAAAGGAGGGGATTGTCATTACCCAACGGCTGGTAACGGATCTGGCGTCCATCCTTAAGGTGAAACCGGAAGAGGTTCTCTTCGCCTCCACCGGAAAGATTGGCCACGTCCTGCCGGAAGATAAGATTAAAAAGGCTTTTCCGGAATTGGTGAAGAACCTTTCCACCGACGGTCATCCGGCGGCTGAGGCTATCCTGACCACTGACCTAAAGATTAAGGAAATAAGTTTAGAGACCGGCATCGAGGGCCGGAAAGGTTTGGTGCGCATCGGCGGTATGGCAAAGGGTGCGGGAATGATTAAACCGGAATTAGCCACGATGCTGGTAATCTTAACGACCGATGCGGTGATTGAAAAGGAAGCCCTCCAATTAGCGTTGCACGAAGCGGTGAAAGAATCCTTTAATTTAATTACGGTGGACGATGACCAGTCAACCAATGATTTTGTGGTTATTCTGGCAAACGGTAATGCAGGGAACCACCGGATTAAGACAGGAACACAGCCTTTCTTTCTCTTCCAGGAGAATCTGAGAGATGCCTGTCAACAGTTAGCCAGAAGTTTGGTGGCAGACGGCGAAGGGGCTCAGAAACTGATTATCGTCAGGGTGACCGGCGCCTGGTCCAAAAAGGACGCTAACCGGGTAGCCCGAAGAATAGCGGGGAGTAACTTGGTTAAGACGACGGTCGCAGGCAACAATCCTAACTGGGGCAGGATTCTGGCTGCCGCCGGCAGTTGTGCCGCCCGGATAAAGCCGGAAAAGGCATCTCTTTCCCTGGCGAAAACACTGGTCTTTGACCAGGGCGAGCCAATAAGTTTTCCGGAAGAGGCTTTAGCCAAGAAGATTCAGAAGCCAGAAGTGGAAATAGAACTTGATTTGGGTATCGGCAACTTTTCCGCCACCTCCTACGGCTGTGACCTGACCGAAGAGTACGTCAAGATAAATAAATCCTACTCCTAACGGCTTAAAATTTTGTCCATCGCCCGGCAGGTCTGGAAGAGAACCATCTCCGGATAGTCCCGGTAGGGTCCCATCTCCGCGGTCAGATAACTATTGTAGCCAACGTCCTTCAATGCCTTTATTACCGCCGGGTAATTGACGTCACCCTCCAGAAGGTCGCAGAAACCGGTGATATTGCCCACCGAAGTTTTGAAGTCCTTAAGGTGAATTCTCTTAACCAGTTTTCCCAGGATGCGAATCCACTGCTCCGGATAACCGGATACCAAAACGTTGCCGACGTCAAAGTAGGCGGCCACAAATGGAGAGCCCACTTCGGTGATGAACCTTTTCATCTCTAAAGGCGAAAGGAGCATTTTGTTCCAGACGTTTTCCACGCCGATGGAAACCTTTAGTTTTTCTGCTGCCGGAACGGCTCCCTTAATCGCTTCCTGACTGCGCTGGTAGGCAACGTCATAGGGCGTAACGTCATCCACCGTTCCGGGTACCACCAGAATCGCATCGGTTCCCAAATCGGCAGCCACCGTCAGCATCTTCTGTAATACCTCTTTTCCTTTATTCCGGATTTCGTCCTTAAGGCTGCTTAACGGATATTTCCAGAAAAGGCCGGAAGAAAGGCTGGCTACCTCCAGACCTGTTTTCCGCACTATCTCCGCGGCTTTTTTTACGTCCTGGGAAGTGGAGGTAAGGGTTAATACTCCCTCTTCCGCCAGGTTCAACTCCATCGCTTCAAAGCCTGCTTCCTTCGCCAGGTTGGCACACTTCTCCAGGGACCATTCCCCGACAAACGCCCAATGATTCACACT
>CAZVUE010000158.1:0-3104 GCA_964630335.1 uncultured bacterium
GACGGGTATCTGGTTGGAATTAAAGAAGATAACTATACCTTTCTTTCCCGGGTGGTGATTAACTCCGCCGGACTTTCTGCGGATGCTATCGCCGGGCTGGCCGGTATTGACTGTGGACAGGCAGGATATCGGCTCCGGTACTGCAAAGGTTCGTACTTTTCCTATCAGAAACCCTCACCGGTCAAGACGTTTATTTATCCAGTCCCTGAAGAAGACCTTTCCGGGTTAGGGGTCCACAGTACCATTGATTTAGGCGGAAGACTCCGTTTCGGTCCGGATACGGAATATATAGATAAAATTGACTATTCGGTTGACGCTGGCAAAAAGAGTTCCTTTTACCGGAAGGCATCGCGGCTGATTGACGGACTTGACGAAGAAGCATTCAGACCGGATATGGCAGGCATCCGTCCCCAGATTCAGGGTGATGGATTCCGTGATTTCATTATCAGAGATGAGGCTGACCGGGGGTTGCCCGGCTTCATCAACCTTATCGGCATTGAGTCGCCCGGACTTACTTCCGTTCTTTCCATCGCCCGTCAGGTCCACACCCTGATAAGAGATTTTCTGACTTAAGTCCAAAATGAAAGAATTCAACCACTTGATTAATTCCAACGCCGATTATTATAACAACCTGAATTGTTGGGGAAAAGTTCCCAATGCGGCAAACCTGAAACGGGTGGAGCAGACGATCAGTCTAATTCCGCAGGATGCCCACACCATCCTTGACCTTGGTTGCGGCGACGGAATGGTTTCAAACCCGCTGGTTGAAAAAGGTCGGGATGTTACCGGCGTGGACATAAGTGCTGAGGCAATGCGCTTTTTCAAAGGAAAGAAAGTGCCTTCCAGCGTGGATTGCCTTCCTTTTCCTGACCGGTCATTTGACCTTGTCCTCTGCACGGAAGTTCTTGAGCACCTGTCTGGAGGGATTTACGAAAAAACCCTGCGTGAAATTGAGCGCATCACCGGAAAGTATGCCATAATATCCACCCCTAACGAAGAATATCTGCCGGCTGGCTTCGCAAAATGCTCCGCCTGCGGACAGGTCTTTCACGTTAACCTGCATTTTAGAACGTTCAACAAGGCGGGGCATAAAAGATTATTCCGGGAATTAAAATTGACCAAAACTATAGAGAATAATTACTGGAAGCACAGTCCGTTGATGACCTCTGTGAGGTACCGGTTGGGGGTCTATCTTTACAGAGAGGGATTAATCTGCCCCGGCTGTGGAATAAAATTGAGAAGGTTTAAAATAGCCAGGTGGAAAAAACTCCTGTTTGAATGCGTAAGGTTGATTGATGGAATTCTACCCAGTCGCAGGAAGGCAAGATGGATAATCTCCTTATACGAAAGGACACGGTAATTAGAAATGTCAACAACGGAATAAGCACTATATGAAAATCGGGATGGTACTTGAGGCCGAGTTCCCCCCGGACATTCGCGTGGAAAAGGAAGCCAGTGCTCTCATCGGCGCCGGAATATCCGTTTGCGTTTTATCCCACAAAAAATACCTGAAAAAAGAATTTGAGGAAATCACCAGAGGTGGCATCAGGGTGCGGAAAGTTGACTTCCGGGGGAGAAATTATCTGGCAAGAAAAGCCGGCAGCCTTACCTTTTTCTTAACTTTTCGCAAACCGGCGCTCATCGGTATCCTGGAAAAATTTATTGATGACTTTAAAATTGACGTCCTACATATACACGATTTGCCGATGGTACTTTCCGGAATCACGGTCAGCCGCAAAAAGGGAATCCCGGTGGTGGCGGACCTGCACGAAAACTATCCCTACGCGCTCCATCTTTGGAAGAACCGGCTGAACTGGATAAAACATCCGATGGTTGCCCTGCGGGACAGAAAAGAACGCTGGCTGGTTTACGAAGGAACTGTCTGCAATGCTGCGGATGCCGTAATTGCGACAAACCAGGAGATGAAAGAACGGCTTGTGCAGGAGCACGGAATAAATCCCGGTAAAATCTCTGTGGTCGGAAACGTCTATGGGTTTGAATTCGGAGAAGATACCGGGGACAGCCGGGTAAACTTTCCTTCCGAAAGTTTCTTTGTTTTGTATACCGGAGTAATGCATTATTACAAAGTCAGAACCGCGGTTGAGTCGTTATCTTACCTCAAGCAGTATCAGAAAATCATCCTGATGCTGGTCGGAAGGGGAAACAAGGAAAGCGAAAGAATTTTAAAAAATCTCGTTGTCAAACATAATCTTCAGGACAACATCGTCTTTGTACCCTGGCAGCCGCTGGAAAGATTAGGCAGTTACATAAAAATGAGTTCGGTCTGCCTCGTGCCGCTTGAAGGGAGCGTCCAGTCCAATGCCTGTTCTCCTCATAAACTATTCCAGTATATGGCGATGGGGAAACCGGTTCTGGCAAGCGACACCCCTTCACTACAGAGAATAATTGCAGATACAAAATGCGGTCTGGTATTCAGGGCTGGAGACGCCAAAGACCTGGCGGAAAAGATAAAATTGCTTTACGAAAAACCGGATTTGCGCGAGGAACTGGGAGCGAACGGAAAGGAAGCGGTCTTAACCAGATACAATTTCAGGGAAGAAGGCAAGAAACTTGTGAATCTTTATGAAAGATTGTTGTCAGGGTGAAAAGAGAAAGAAGATTTTAATTATTACCTACTTCTTTCCGCCCAAGAGAGACGTGGGTTCCTTGCGGGCTAAGGGTCTGGCTAAGTATTTACCGGAATCCGGCTGGGAACCGGTTGTTCTCACTCCACTCCTGCCGGCGAATCCAGAACCTTCTTTCCGGGTCATTGAGACCGTGCCTCCTTTAAGGGAAAGGATGCGTATCTGGCGCAGGAGAGATGCAGAACTTAAAGCAAGGTTCCAGGAATGTCAGCACAACGAAAGGGTCGCCAGTCCGGTACCAGGGAAATCCCTGGTCTCTTACTTCCGGGAAACAGTTCCTTTTCCTGACAGCAAGATTGGCTGGAAGATATTTGCATTGACTGCCGGCCGGGCTATTATAGAACAGGAAAGACCGTCTGCGATGCTCAGTATCTCCGGACCGGTAACCTGCCACCTGGTTGCTTCCCAATTGAAAAAAGAATACCCTTTTCTCTTCTGGATGGCTGATTTCCGTGACCT
>CAZVUE010000159.1:0-3103 GCA_964630335.1 uncultured bacterium
GACGACATCAACACCGACTACATCATCTCCGGCCGGTACAAGTTCAAGACCCTGGACAAAAAAGAGTTAGCCAGCCACCTTCTGGAGGATTTGGACCCGGAATTTGTCAAGAAGGTTGCCCCGGGCGACATCATCGTGGCCGGCAGCAATTTCGGCTGCGGAAGCAGCCGGGAGCAGGCACCCTTAGCGATTCTCTACGCCGGAATCAGCGTGGTGGTTGCCAAAAGTTTTGCCCGGATATTTTTCCGGAACAGCATCAACGTTGGCTTTCCTCTGGTAGAGTGTGATACCGGAGGAATTAAAGACGGCGACCAGATAGAAGTGGATTTCAGCCAGGGGAAATTAGTCAATCTTAGCCGGGGTGGCGAGATAAAATTTAAGCCTTTGCCCAGGATAATGCTGGGCATTCTTTCCGAAGGAGGTCTGGTTCCTTATTTTCAGAAACACCACCGTTTCCAGCTTTAGAGTTTGTCATTTCCGGTGTAGCGCAAGGGTAGCGCGGCTGGCTGTTAACCAGTAGGTTGTAGGTTCGAATCCTACCACCGGAGCGAAAATTTCTGTCATTGCACGGGTTCCCTATCATCAAGATAGGGGCCTGCGTAAGCAGGCGTGGCAATCTCGTCCATCGGCGCTACTTCCAAGAGGTCCGGTTTTGGGAGGAAGGTCAACTGCGGTTCAAGTGATGGCTCATCTCCAACCGCAAAACCAATAAGTGCACTGAAGTGAACCCTTATCCTTGGACTGGGGTGACCCCGCTATTTCACTTGTTTTTTATTTTTTGCTTCCTTTTTTGCTTTTGCTTGTTTTGATTTCTTATTTATATCCTTTTTACCTTTATCTCCCATATTTTCTTCACCTCCTTTTCGAAAAAATTAAAACTATGTTCTAGATTCCAGCTTAACGGTCTGATACCAAATTTTGGTTATTTTTATTTGCCTGCTTTTTTCGCTTTTTTCTCAAGCCGTTTCTCTTTTAGCGTTTTTGCTGCCTTCTTTTTTACATCTTTTTTAGCATCATGACTTTTGCTCATATCTTTCCTCCCTTTGTTTTACCGGTTATGTGTTCATCAAATTACTTTTCTAAATGTTACCACTCCGTCAGAATCCGGTCAAGGGATATTGGAGAAAAATAATTGCGACGGGAGGGTGGGGTATTTACCGGAAAAGGTTTTTGTGTTGTCAGGGGGGCTTAAATAAGGCATATAACAGGGATAGGGATACAAAATATAACAAACATAACTTAATATGTTAGGATAGACGTGATTAGCAATCGCACGACCCCCTGGGGGTGTATGTCGCCAGAAACCGCTGTTTTGAGTTCATCTTTTGTCAACCGCCACCTTTACGATCACCTTATGAAGCATCCCCTCGCCCTCCATGGGCGCGTGAGCATCTTCCGGAAAAAATATCACGAAAGTTCCCGGCGGGGTTTCCAACCAAAGCTCTGGCGGGTCGTCATGAAGCTCGACATCTTTCTTTTCATCGTAAGCTTTTCTTTCCGCAACCGGAATATGCTTCCAGCCGATGCAATCGCATCCGCTCAAGTCAAACTGGATATCAATATATTTCCGGTGTGTCTCCAGGTGTGACCCATCCCGGCCCT
Organism: uncultured bacterium; assembly: GCA_964630335.1. Classification (GTDB taxonomy): domain Bacteria; phylum Ratteibacteria; class UBA8468; order MWAK01; family MWAK01; genus CAZVUE01. Next base: position 1,603 of record CAZVUE010000159.1, read on the forward strand.
TGCCCAGGTCCTGCACTACCACGGCATACATGCGGTTGCCGTCGATATCGTTACGGCCTTCAGGTAAATTCCCGAGGTCCGCGGTGCGAAGGAATTCAAAGGCGGCTTTAAATCCCGGATGTATATTCTCGTACCTCTCTGCATTTTCCAGGCGGTCAAGTATCATCTAAATCTCCTTCCATGAAACAAGTTCAGGATGACGCTGTGAGTCACTTTATTACTAATGTTTCTACTAAAGTTTTTCTTCTTTGATGGTGATGAACCCGGTGTCAGCCTTAAAGGGGGAAACTTCACCTTTGTTTGGTATTGAAGGGTTGACTCGTCACGCCACGGCACAATCTCCTTCTCCAGTTCTTTGGTTGTATGTCTTCAGAAAAAGTAGACAAATGCGACTCTAATTTAAGTTTGCGATTCGGTATCGGCCCGGGTCATTGTTTTGGGTAATGTTTCTTCCTTCCAGATTGTACTTCTTCCTGCGTTCCAGGGTCAACCTTATAAATCAAAACTAATTGCGGCTGGATGGTGGTATAATACAAGAGGAATGTAAGGGGGAAACAGGTTCTTATAAAGCATGGAAAACCGGAGATTCAGAGGACTGGTAGCCGAGGCCATTGATGAACTGCCGAAATCTTTTAAAGAAAAACTGGATAATGTTTATGTGGTGGTTGAAGCCTTCCCTTCCCGGGAGGTCATAAAACAGCAAAAGATACGGTCGCCATTTAATCTCCTTGGACTATATCATGGTTTTCCCTTAAAGGAAAGAGGTATTGCTTATACCAACGTTTTACCCGACAGAATAACCATTTACCAGAAACCGATTGAATCTCTTTGCGGTAATGAAACTCAGGTTAAGGAAAAGATTAAAGAAGTTTTAAAGCACGAAGTGGGACACCATTTCGGGTTTAACGAAAAAGAACTGGCCGAAATATAGGATGAATTATCCTATGCATCAAATAGTCAAGGCGCAGGTAAGAATGATTGCGACTGAATGGTGGGGTATGCAGGTATGTAACGGTTAGGAGCCGTTGATAGACAAAAGGTTTGGGTAACCTTACCCGAGATGTCGGGCCTATAGGGTAGGTTGTAATAATCCTTGAATTTGTTGTAAAATAACCCCCGGAGATTTATAGAGTTCTGCCCAGTTTAGAGTTCTATAATCGGACTCTGTCAAATATTTTCTGTAAAATTGGACAGTTATCGGTGTTGGGAAATTCTGAATATGGAGTGGAACTTTGGTAAAGGCCAGTCAGCCAAATGGAGGAGAATAGGGTAATGAATGGGGTAATATTGAAAAATCAAAAGGTTGTTGAGATTGGAATTTGTTCTGTGTCGGGGGGATAACAGAATGAAAGTTGGAATCGTCTACTTTTCCTTGACTGGCAATACCCATCGGCTGGCTGGCGATATCACGGAAAGGTTAAGGGCAGAAGGGGGGGAGGTTACCCTTTACAGATTGGCAGAAAGCAGGCAATATTCATTTCTGGGGAACTGTTTGCGTTCT
>CAZVUE010000160.1:0-1180 GCA_964630335.1 uncultured bacterium
GGATGTTTTACCTTTTCCCAGGCCAGGTCCTTAACGTGCAAGAGCCCTTCAATCCCTTTTTCAATCTCAATAAAAGCGCCGTAGGTTGTGAGGCTGTAGACCTTACCTTTAATAACCGTTCCCACCGGATACTTCTCCGGCATACCTTCCCAGGGGTTGGGTTCCAGCGCCTTCATACTGAAGGATATCTTTTGTTTATCCGGTTCCAGAGCGATTATCTGTGCTTCTACGTTGTCGCCCATGGTCAGGACGTCTGAAGGGGACTTGACCTTTGCGGTCCAGGAGACCTCTGAGATATGGAGCAGACCTTCCACGCCGTCTTCTAACTTGATGAAAGCGCCGTAATTGGTGAGGTTGACCACCTTTCCCTGAATCCGGCTTCCCACCGGATACCGTTTTTCAATCTTATCCCAGGGGTTGAGACCCAACTGTTTGATACCCAGGGAAACCTCGCCTTTTTCGTCGCTTATCTTGAGGACCTTGACCTCCACATTATCACCCACCGCAACTACCTGGGAGGGGTGGTTGATTCGGCTCCAGGAGAGGTCGTTAATATGAACCAGACCGGTAATCTCCCCTAAGTCAACAAAGACACCGTAGTCGGTGATGTTACGCACCGTCCCTTGTAGGTTTTGACCTACCTGAAACTTCTCCAGGGCGGCTCTCTTGCGCACTTTTTTTTCTTCCTCTAAAATATCCCGCCGGGAAACCACGATGTTGTTTTTCATCCGGTCCAGCTTGATTACCTTAAACTCAAAAACATGGTTAATGAGATTCTTAGAATCAGTAATGGGTTTCAGGTCAGCCTGGCTGGCCGGTAGGAAGGCCGGTATCCCGATATCCACCCGGAAGCCGCCTTTAACCGAAACCAAAATTTTGCCTTTAAGCCTGGTACCATTCCGGCAGGCGCTCTCAACCCGGTCCCAGTTTAAAACCAGGTCAGCCTTTTCTTTGGAGAGGGGAATAAAACCGCTGTCGTTTGTATCCACGTCCTCTAACATTACCTTAACTTCCTGACCCGGCTCCAGAGCCTCAAAGTCCTTAAATTCGGCTTTGGAAACGCAGCCCTCGGTTTTGTACCCGATATCTAACACAACATGACTCTCTTTCAACTCCACAATCCGTCCCGAAATGATTTTACCGGGCTTAAAATTATCAAACTGTTTCCATAAATTTTCAA
>CAZVUE010000160.1:1280-3059 GCA_964630335.1 uncultured bacterium
CCCACCTTAATCTTTGGGTGACACCACCTCTTGTGAACTTCCTTCCCCCCGCTCACTAAATAGGTCTCCTTCTTTTCCTGGCGCAAGAGGCGATAGAGGTTGGTAGTGTTGGCACTATTTTTAGAGCCCACCACCAGTAAAACGTCAACCTTCTTTGCCAGATGCTTAGCTTCTGCCTGGCGTCTCTCCGTAACCCGGCAGACCGTATCAAAGATGCGGATTTCTGAGGGTAGGCCTGACCTTAAGAGAGAAAGCACTACCTGGCGATACCCTTGCTGGGTATTCGTAGTCTGGCTTACGACTGCCACCTTCTTACCCTTCAGATTTTCCGGCCGAACCGGGTAAATAAAGCCTTGCTTTCCGGCGACTCCAGCCAGCGCGGTTACCTCCGGGTGGTCCGGCTTACCCACGATGATGATGGTATAGCCTTCTTTACGCAGTTCTGCCACTAAGTTCTGGACACCCCGGACAAAGGGGCAAGTGGCATCGATTACGAGCCGGCTCTTTTTCTCTAATTTCTTTCGGACCTCCGGATGGACACCGTGGCTCCGGATAATAACCGGTTCCCCTTTAATCTCATCCAGGTCACAAACCTTTAAGCCTGAGGCGGCTAATTTTTCAATGACCCTTTCGTTGTGGATAATCGGTCCCAACGAGACGCAGGTCCCGTACTTTTTTAATGCTTTCTCGCCGGTGGAGATGGCGCGCTTTACGCCAAAGCAAAAGCCAATCTCCTGCGCCGTGACTACCATTAACTTTTTAAGGGGCAACCCCTAACTCTCCGATGGCATTCATCACCATTTCGGTGAAGGACTGATAATCCCCGCAGAAATGGAACGGTTTTCCGTACCTGATTTCAATGTTTCCCGGCCGGAACATCCTGGCCCGGAAAGGAAGCGCCTTTTCGGCTCCCCTTATGAATGCCGGTACCACCGGTACCTTAGACCCGGCGGCTAAAAGAGCCACTCCCGGGTTGCCCGGGAGAAGAAATCTTTTGGTGGTATTCCGGGTTCCTTCCGGAAAGATGACCAGCGGCAGACCTTTTTTCAATAACCGTAGCACCGATTTCAAACCAAAGGGAGTTTCCTGACGTACGGGAATTACCCATAAATTATTAAGGAGAAATCGTGGTAACGCTCTTCGGTACAGTATCGTCTTGGATATAAATTGTACCCTCCGGGGGATTTTCAGAGCCAGCAAGGGTCCATCAAGGTAACTGCAGTGGTTAGCCGCTAAGATAAACCCGCCTCGCTTAGGAATATGCTCGGTTCCTGTTACTTTAAGATGAAAGAAGACAAAACTGAAGACGTGTCCAAATATCTTCAGAAAAGTGTATAGCATCTAAGCCGTCAATCTTCTTATTGTAATCGTTTTTGGTATTTTAAGTCAAATCCCCCTTCCCCCTTTTACAAAGGGGGACAGAGGGGGATTTACTGAAAGCAGTAGTCTTCCATCGCCTCACAGACAGCGGCAATATTTCGTAAAGGGATATCAGCACCACTGTAAAAACTTGCCAGAATCATCAGGTTTTCAAACCCCCGCAGGAAATAGAGCCGGTCAAAGAGCCGTTCACCGTCTCCACCGGTCAGTTCGCCTTTCTTCTTCTGCTCTAAGATATCCGCCTTAATCTTATTCCAGTCCTTTTCTCCCCTTTCTTCTTTGGTTAGCGGGTCTGGTGGTTGATAGGTAGCCAGCTTGTTCCAGTCAGCCAAAGGGTGTTCTACCACCTGTCCTTCCAACCCCTCCTGGTTATTGTACCAGAGGCATCCCCAGTTATCA
>CAZVUE010000161.1:0-3018 GCA_964630335.1 uncultured bacterium
GGTGGCAGACCGGATTGTCCCGGGAATAGCGGAGATGATTAGAAATGAGAACATAACCCGAACCGGAAAGAGGTCTGTTTTATCCCGGGCGGTTGCGGTTATTAGAAAGGGGACACTAATCATTAATTTGCCAGGCAGTCCCGCGGGTGTAAAGGAATCTTTTGAAGTTATTGCTGATATTCTTCCGCACGCGATTGAAATGTTAAAAGGTGGTGGGCATTCAAAATAGGGTTACCCGGACCGGTTCGCCTTTTTCTATCACCTCAACGTTTTCTTCAATTTCCACAAAGCCGTCCGCTTCACTGAGCGTGGTGATGGCGCTGGAACCTTTAAGGATTGGTTCCGCATATTGTTCGCCGTTGCTTTTGACCATCCTGACCGGTAAAAATTCGTATCGGCCGATGGTGGAAGGAACTTTTCGGGACAGGCGTGCCGGCACACACCTTCTTCCCGGTTCTTTGCTTTCCAGCATTCTTCTTAACAGGGGTACAATGAGAATGTAGAAGTTAGAGAGGGCTGACATCGGGTGACCGGGAAGTCCGATGACCAATTTGTCCCTTATCTTGCCCACGACGGTGGGTTTACCAGGTTTAACCGCAATTCCGTGTATCAGAACTTCACCCATTTCGTTTACAATTTCCGCCACTAAGTCAGTTGCGCCTAACGAAGAACTTCCGGAGAGGAGTACTAAATCAGATTTTTCAATTCCCTGGATGATTTTCTTCTTTATCTCCTTCCGATTGTCTCTGACAATTCCCAAGTCAAATACCGAACAGTTTTCTTGAAGGAGCGCATCAATGATAGCCCTTAAATTGATATCGTATATCTGCGCCTTTTTAATCTTTGCGGGCGGCTTGATAACTTCATTACCGGTAGCGAAGACCGCCACTTTGGGTTTTTGTTTAACCAGAACATTGGAGATGCCCAGAGCGGAAAGGAGCCCGGTGAAACGCGGGGAGAGAATCGTTCCCTTGAAGAGGACCCGGGTTCCTTTCTTTATATCTGAGCCGGTCTTGATAACGTTTTCACCGGGTGCGACCGATTTATACATTGTTACCTTGTCGGATAATCTTTCCGTATACTCTACCATTACTACCGCATCAGTTCCTTTTGGAAGGGGAGCACCGGTAGCAATTTCTACGCATTGACCTCTGGCTACCCGTTTTAAAAAGGTTTGTCCGGGGAGTACCCTTCCGGCTAAGGTGAAGTGTTTTGGATTTGTGTTGGTGGCGGAAAAGGTGTCAGAGGCGATGACCGCATAACCGTCCATAGCGGACTTGGCAAAGTGCGGGACATCGATTTTTGCTAAGATATCGGTGGCTAACACTCTGCCCAGAGCCTTGCTTAACGCAGATTTTTGGTTGGGAAGTATCTTTACCTGCTCCGTAATTATTTCTCTGGCTTCCAGCAGGGAAACCAATTTGCCAAACCCTCCTTTGTGCGCTGTCTTCATTAAAATTTTTGGCTGACTGGGGGGTGTTTACTAAGGGAGGCTCCCGCAGATTTGAGTATCTCAACTATCTGGGTGTGGTTGAAAGAGACGGCCCAGTGTAAGGCGGTGTTGCCCAGGGTATCTTTGATGCTGAGGTTGGCTTTGTAATCTATCAGTATCCGTACCATCTCGGCTTGACCTCTTATGGTCGCGTAGATTAACGCGGTCCGGCCCTTACTGTCTTGAGCATTTATATTTGCACCCAGCGTGATGAGCAGGGCAACTATTTCTGTATAACCTTTGTTGGCCGCATACATTAAAGGTGTAATCCTATCCGGCTGCTGGACCGTATTGACATCACTCCCCTCTGCCATCAATATCTTTACTGCGGTTATCTCTCCTTCCTGAACAGCCTTTAAGAACCTTTCGTTTTTGCTACGTCTGCCCTGTATCCGGCTAAAGAACTTTTTAACCAGAGAAGAACCCTTCTTTTTATCTAATGGGGGGCCTTGAGGTTGACAGGTGAATTTTCCCCGATCAAAATCTTCCAATGTCTCGCATGTTAAGATGGCGTTGTCCTCTATGCCCCGATCTTCAACTGTTCCGGTGTCCCTGAGGAGGCGACTGATTTCTGTATGGCCATACCATTCTGATACACTTAAAGCGGTCAAACCATGGTTGCTTTTAATATTCACATCCGCACCGGCATCTATCAATACCATTACCACTTCGTCGTGGCCTTTCATCGCCGCCAGGATTAAAGCGGTATCACCCTCCTGGTTTTTGATGTTAACGTCTGCACCAGCAGCCAGCAGAGACTTTACTAAATCGACATTCCCTTGATATGCTGCACAGATCAACCGGGAATTGATATCTTCAGATTTACCACCCAGGGGAAAAATATTTCGTATCATATTAGCGGGATTGAATTTTATAGCCAGCCTTTATCTTTCCAGTAGAGATATTCTTCTGACCAATCGTCTTTTCTCATTTCCATTATTCTCCTGAAATGTTCTTTACCGGCTTCAATAATTTTTATCTGCTCCGGGAATGATTTTTTGTCTTTTATATCTGCAGTTAGCGACCTGCCTAACCTAAATGCCTCTTCCTTTTTCTCGTCGCCGATTGTCACCCGGGAGGATACGCCTCCCGCATATTGTGCCCCGCAGGTATGGCTGTAATACTCAATATAGTCCAGAACTTCTTTATCCTGACCGCTTCCGGAAGAAACGACGCCGGCAATGTATTTACCTGAAAGCCGCTTGCAGTGAATAAAATGGCTGGAACGGTCAAAAAGGGCCTTCATTGAGGCGGTTACCTGATTTATATAATTTGGGCTTGCCAGAATTATACCTTCGGCATCAAGCATCTTTTCAAGAATTGACCGCACGCCATCTTCTATAGGGCATTGTAAAATTTTTTTGTGACACCCTTCGCAATGTCGGCAGAACTCTATTTTATAGTCACGCAGATGTATAATTTCTGATTCTACGGAATCGGTGCACCCCCTTAGCACTTCTTTGGCTAAAAAAAGGGTCTGACTCTTTTCTTTACGCGGACTTGAAGATATGAGTAATATTTTCATT
>CAZVUE010000162.1:0-3010 GCA_964630335.1 uncultured bacterium
ACATTTTTGCTTTAAGGAAGGTGCGCGGAGAGCACGTTTAAAGGGATGGCGCGGGTTTCTTGGTTTCCTTCTTTTTCGCTTTTTCCGCCACCTTTACTTCGATGGGACGGATATCATCGGGTTGTTCTTTGTTGAAACGCTTTCGGTAGCAGTCTTCGATGAATTCAGGCAGGGGTTTCTTCCGGGGTTCCCGGAGACAATTCGCCAGACCGCCGAGTTTCCCGGGGTTCATACCCAACTCACGGGCCATCTGCACCTGAGTATGGGAGAGGTAATATCTTTCTCTGGCTTCAATCCAGGGATGAAGTTTCCGGGGGATGAAAACTTTCATAAATCATGTCCTTTACATAAGGTAGGTGGCGCCGATATCGAAGGCGTCTTCCATTGATCCAAACCAGGAGCCGTCTGGGTAGATGCAGGGTTCATATTTCTCATTGCTGTAAGTGTAGAAGGCAACGCTCCACTGCTCTCGGCTGAAATGGCGCAGCCGGCACAGGTGGGTGGGGGTTGTGCGCATCCGTTGGATATACTGGTTTCTTGTTTCACCCAAGGAGGCGGTCGGATGGGTTTTGCCTACCTGCGGTTCTTCGTAGGCGTCGATATAACAGAAGGGGCCGCGGAATTTGAAATCAAGCCTGGTGAATTTGCCCGCGTATTTCTCTTGGGCATATTCGGTAATCTGCTGTTTGACTGTCTGTTGTAACGCGGGGGTTATGTCCACTCCGCCGGAGTGAGGGACAGATGCCCAGATTTTGCTCATCTTTTGTTTTACCTTAAGCGGCGCAGTTGCCGGTTCGCTTCTTTGATGTCAAACGCTTCGGGATCAAAATCCTTGGCGACCCATCCCTGCATCTCTTCGTATTCGGGGTGTTTGGGATCGCCGATGATTTCCAGGAAGCGGTAGTAACCGGAGATACCGCCAATATCTTCCGGAGGGCAGGCGCCTGCACCCTCCAGACAGACGGGGTAGAATACTTCTTTTTGCAAAGGCAGGATTTTTTCCACCAGAAGCAGGTGTTCCCAACTGTCCCCAAAGTCATACTCGTATTTAAACCTGAATTTTTCAGCGGGGATTAATTGGTTAAGCCTGTATTCCCTTTCGTCTTCGGTTTGCACCAGGCCGTGGTAGGCTTGGTTGGACGTATCATAGAGAATATTATTGATGATAAATTGGTGCGCATGCTCATCGCCCCAACCCATGACAATCTGCAGGATTTGATGTAGTTTATGTAAGGTTGTGTTGCTCTTTACCTGGATGCGGCGCCAGATGGGCGGCGCTGATTTCTGCAGGGTGACTTTTATCTGGTAAATCGGAATCGGTTTTGAGGTTTTGGCGGAATCCATATCATCTACAAGATAACACAATCACCGCCTGTTAATCAACAACAAAGACTGCCGGCGCCGGCATCTCTTAAGCACAAAACCAGCCTTTCAATCAGTTGCGGCCGGGTAAGGAGAAAGGTGTCGCTGATGGCCATCAAGGCTATCGATAAAATACTCAATGTTCGCTTTGTTCCATGCCGGCATTTGGTGCGGACAATCTCCAGCTCTTTACGCAAAGATACACCCAAATGACCGGCGCCCAGAACCAGAAGAAGGATGTAGGCGATAATCATAACCGCCAGCAGCCGGTCTAACCTTTCCGCCTTCCTTACCTTCAAAGATAATCCCCTTGCCCCAAGATGGGATTTGAAGTCCCGGAAGTTGACCTCGATATTCATCCTGGAGCGGTAGTGGGCTACCACCGCCTCGGTGGGCAGAATATCTTCCGACCCGGCCGGAACCAACAAGAACCAGGGCTCTTTAAATCCCTTCTCCCGGTAAACGATAACATCTATTCTTTCTTCTCCCTTGTCTTTGTAAAGGACGTTGCGGTAGCGGACCGCCTTCCCCTGGCGGTGTTTTAACCGTCCTACGCTCCTGCGGCAAATAAGGCCGTTTTCTTCATACTCAACGATTACCTGTCTCCGGCCTCGGATGATAAAGAACCAGCCGTGCTTCCGGCAGGTCTTTAAAAGAGAGACTCTGATATAGCCTCGGTCCATTATCCAGAGCAACCTCAAACCACCGGGTAAAGAAGCGGCCAGCTTTTCCAGAAAGGCATCTTCTATGGTGGTCTGGCTTCTTTTAATCTTTCCGTATTCAAAAGCGGCGGTAGCCACCGGAATTGCCCTGCCTTGGGTGGGACAACTGGCGGTAATTACCGGCACGTCACCCATCTCAGTCTGGTCGATAACCAAAGGCAGAAGAGAGGGGTTTTCGCAGCCGGTGGCTATCTGTATCAAAAAAGGAGAAAGGTCGGCCATCTTAAACTGAGAGTTATCCAGGAAACGGGAGAGGCGTTTGTAACGGCTCTTGGGACCGCCTTCGGTGACCGAAGCCCTGGCGATGCCGCTTAAGGATATTTTTCCGTACCAGCCCCGGGAAGTCCGCAAAAGCATAATCAGAGCGATGGTGAAATGAGCAAGATTCTTCACCACCGAAAGACGCAGAGCGGGAAACTGTTCTTTCAGAGTCTTTTTGATCTCCTGGTATCCTTGCTGATAATTATCCATAAGGTCTCTATCCTTTTTTTGCCGTCTTCCCCTGACTCTTTAAAAGAGAAAAAAGAACTTGAGCGTGCTGACTCAGCAGAGATTTGAATTTTTTGTAATTGGCGAACCAACTTAAAGCTTCTTCTGTTCTGTTCTTATCCACATAGACCGTTTTGGTTTTTCCTCTTTCTTTATAGGTGATACAGAGAAAAGAATGCGGCTTTCCCCTGGTGCAGGTGCAGTTTATTTTGCCGCACTTCATCTCCCTGAGTACCACCGAACCCTTAAGCAGCGGTCCTAACCGACGCATTTCCGAACGCAATTTCCTTGCTTTTTTCCATAGTTTTTCTCTTTCGGTCATAACTCCTCCTTTCTAACAGTATTATAACTGTTAGAAAGGAAAAAGTCAAGGAAAAAGGATGAAGAGTTTTTAATTGAAAGTGTGGTTAAGAGATGCGCCTATCAATGGTTTTCAG
>CAZVUE010000163.1:0-2978 GCA_964630335.1 uncultured bacterium
TTGTCTTAACCTTATTCTGGTAGTCAAGGGAATAGATAGGGTAGGCATGTTCAGTCTTTTCCGTAAAGTAATCAACAACTGTCTTACGGGAAATCAACCCCAACTCCTCTAAATCCTTGATACAACGTTCAAAGATTTCCTCGTCCGAACTGTTCCAGATAGAATCACCCTTAAAACAGGCTATCTCCAAGGTGAGTGCATCCTTACCTTCTGGTACGGTCGTTGGACTCCAGTTTCTCCGGTCCTGAATCCGGAAGAAAAGATACTTTTCCTCCGGCACATATATCCAGGTGTTATCGCTGGCCCGTTCGATGTCCAGAATCAGATGGAGAAACCTGAGGGCGCGGAAATGCATCTTACGGGCAACTGTGCCGTAACGGTTTTCCACCGCCGGTTCGATACTTAAGACAAACTCTGGCAGGGGAATGGTAGAAACCACAAAATCTCCCTGTATTTCTTTTTCCTGATTATTCTGAAAATAGATAACCTTTTCAATGCGGTTATTTTTAAGAACTATCTTTTTTACCATTGCGCCCAGGTGAATTCGGCCATCCTTTTTTAGTATCTCTTCTGATATTCGCTCGGAAATCTGCCCGATGCCTCTTTTGGGATAAAGAAAATTACGGGCATAGGTCTTGGGTACGTCTTTCTTCTTACCTAATGCCCGGAGAAGGACATCCGTAAGGTTCAACAAGGAAATACGTTGGGCCGCCCAGGCCGAAGAAATCTGGCCCGGGGGTATGCCCCACAACTTATGTGAGTAGGGACCAAAATATATTCTGTACATGGTTTTGCCGAATCTCTTTATAATCCAGTTTTCAAACGAAATATCGGACATTTTGGAGTAGGTTCCCAATTTGGTCAAAAAGAAATCCAAACCGCATTTTAGAGAAACGAAGGGATTCATCTTACGTAATGCATCTACCATCTCCAGGGGATACGCAAAGAACCTGCCCTGGAGCCAGATAGCACTCTTGCGCGGTCTTACGGTAAGTTCTTCTTCCAACAGACCCTCTATTTCCGCAAGGAGAAGGTCATCCTTGGTGATGAAACGGTGCCCGCCTAAATCAAAGATAAACCCATCTTTTCGGGTACTTCGGCAGAGTCCTCCCACCTGGGAGTCCTTCTCCAGGACATCTACTTCCACTCCCTCCCTGGCGAGTCCCCACCCGGCACTTAAACCCGCTGGGCCTCCTCCCAGAATAACTACGTGTTTCGGCATATCGCTTCTTTTTTAACCAAAGGTTTCAAAAAGGGGAAAATGTTGAAATCGACCACCCGTTGGATTATAAAAGGTATCTGTCTGAACTTGAAATACTTTAGCAAAAATATCATCTGGCGGGGACGAAAGAAGAAACTCCGGAAGGCATAACCGGGTACGCTATTCAACCTTTCTTTATCCAGACCCTCTGAAACCCAGGTGGCTTCCTGATAACTCTTGTAGCCCCAGTACATCGGTTGTCCTCTGTGTAATTCATTCCATAACTCTGAGCCAGGTAATAGGTCAAGGATTAAAAATTGGGCTTTGTCCAGAGGAATCCTTTTGGCAAATCTTATGGTTTCTCGTACGGTCTGGTCGCTTTCCCCAGGTAGACCAAAAACAAAAAACCCCTGCGTAATGATACCAACCTCTTTTGCTAATCGGACAACCCTTTCGACCGTTCCCAAATCGGTCCGCTTTTTCACCCGGTTCAAAATCTCCTGACTGCCGGATTCAATGCCCAGAGCGATAAAATAACAACCGCTCCGTTTCATCAGCATCAAAATCTCCCGGTCCAGGGTATCCGCCCTGACTCCGTTGGGAGTAGCCCAGTTGACTTTTATCTTTTTGTTTATCATCAACCGGCAGATGGCTGTGACGTGGTCCTTTTTCAGCGTAAGATTATCGTCCTCAAAATGTATTTCCTTCACTCCAAAGTTTTTGCACAGATATTCAATTTCACCTACCACGTTTTCCGGACTGCGGAAACGTATCTTCCGTTCCCAGAGGAAAGGACTGGCACAAAAGGTACATTCAAAAGGGCAACCCCTGGTAGAAATGATTGGTGCCACCGGAAAAGTTTTAATTAAACCGCCGTGGGGTGCTTTTTTGTAAGTACTGGGGTCAATCTGTTCCCAGTCAGGGTAGGGTAGGGAATCAAGGTTCTCTATTAAACGTCCTTTGCCATTATTCTGTTTCTTTTTTGTCATTACTCCGGGAATATCTTCGGAAGAACAATTATTGGCGATACTCTCCACCAATTGCCACAGAGGCAATTCACCTTCTCCAGTAATTACATAATCCGCCCGGGTCTCTTCCAGGGTTAACTCTGGTAATGCGGAAGCATGTGGTCCACCAATCACCACCGTAAATTTCCGCCTTTTTAATTCCCGGCTTAGTTTCTTGACCTCAAGGAAGTACGCGCTTAGACAGTTAATTCCGACCAGGTCTGTTCCCTGACAGAGATTTACAATCTCGGTTACCGAAAATCCGGAATTAAGGGCATCTATAATCTCAACCTGATAACCTTTCTCTTTCAAGAAAGACGCCAAGTATCCCAAACCCAACGGTGGTGTCACCAGATGGGAATAGTAGTTAGGTCGCACTAACGTAATTTTCATTTATAACCATCCAAGGGTAAAATTGTAGTATAACTCTGTTGAAAGTGTCAAAGAATAATTTTTTTGTCTTATTTACAAAAGAAGGCTAAATCGGCTATAATTAGGTAGAGATTCTTCCCCCTGAATGAAACTATCAGGGGTCAGAATGGCACTGTGATATGAAAATCTTAATTACCGGAGGAGCCGGGTTCATCGGGGTCAATTTAGCCCTCCATCTTTTACGTCAGAACAAGGATGATGTCGTCGTCCTGGATAATCTTTCCCGGCCCGGGAGTGAAAAGAATTTAGCCTGGCTGCAGAAAATTTATCCGCATTTTAAATTCATTCCGGCAGATGTCCGGGATTATAAGGCGGTGGTCTCCGCGGTAAAGGAAGCA
>CAZVUE010000164.1:0-1551 GCA_964630335.1 uncultured bacterium
AGGTGCAGACAAATCTCCCCTGACCGGAGAGAGGCTGACAGACTTCCTGCCATCGAGAAGAAAAAAGTTCGTGGAACATTGGGCAAAAGGTAATAGTTAAGTTTTCCTGAAAAATAGACCATTAATCTCTGGTTTTTAGTGTAGGGCAAGGCTTTAGCCTTGCATAGTACAAGCAAACCTGAAGGTTTGCCCTACATTTCAGGAAAACTTAACTGTTACGGGATGGCAACGGCATTTGCCAGTTCCGGATTTTCCCGGCATTCTTCCTTAAACGCGGACCGACGGAGCCGGTTCACGTAATCCCTTTCCTGGAAAGAATACTTAAATTCGGTGTGGACCGCATACCTGCCCTCCAGAATCGCCACGGTATCTTCCACAAAGACCATCTCCTCATCGGTTGGGATAACCAGGACCTTTACTGCTGAATCGTCTGCGGAAATATCAAATTCCGCATTGCGGCTCCGGGCTAACTCATTCTTTTTCGGGTCAAATTTTATCCCCAGTCCGGAAAGGTTGTCCAGAACCATCCTGCGGATGTCCGGGGACATTTCACCTACCCCGGCGGTAAAAACCAAAGCGTCCACCTTTCCCAATGCGGCACAATAAGCGCCGATATATTTTTTAAGGCGATAAGATTCCATCTTCAGGGCTAACTGACAGCGGGTATCGCCGGAAGCCGCATCTTTCAGTACGTCCCGGCGGTCAGTATACTTTCCGGTAATCCCCAGGACACCGCTTTTCTTATTTAAGATACCTGTTATCTGCGGAACGTCTAATTTTTCTTTCTCCATCACAAAGAAGTCTATGGCCACGTCGTGGTCACCGGGCCGGGTGCCCATCACCAAACCCTCCAGAGGCGTAAACCCCATACTGGTATCAAGAGAAAGCCCGTTCTGAACAGCATTGACGCTGACGCCGTTTCCGATGTGGCAGGAGATAAGGTTTACGCTGAACGGGTCCTTGCCCAGTAAGACCGCAGCCCTTTTGGCGACGTAAAGAAGGCTGGTACCGTGGAAACCGTAACGCCGGACTCCGTATTTTTTATACCATTCATAAGGCAAAGCATAGGTATACGCATAGTCCGGGATGGTCTGGTGCCAGGCGGTATCAAAGACCGCGATGTGGGGAATATCAGGTAAAACCTCCTTGGCCGCCTCAATACCCGCGATGTTGGGCGGATTGTGAAGGGGAGCCAGAAATGAGACCGCCTTGATTACCCGCAGAACCTCCTGGTCAATCCTGACTGAAGAGGCGAAATGTTCACCTCCGTGGACCACCCGGTGGCCCACCGCAAGAATCGCCTCCAAATCTTTAATGACACCATAATCCGGATGCCGGAGCATTTCCAGAATTAGGTAGATGGCGGTCCGGTGGTCCGGGCATTCCCGTTTCACAATAATAGGCTTCAGACCGGTAATCTCGTGTCTGATGTAACTTCCACCCACCGTAACCCGTTCCACCATTCCTTTGGCAACCGGCCGTTTTCGGCGCCAGTCGTAAAGGAGGTACTTAACCGAAGAACTCCCGCAGTTTAAAGTCAGTATCAACATA
>CAZVUE010000164.1:1651-2977 GCA_964630335.1 uncultured bacterium
GGCAACAATGGTACTGACCGCGACAATATCCTCCACCGAACAACCCCGGGAAAGGTCGCTGGCCGGTTTACTTAAACCCTGTACCAGAGGACCCCAGGCTTTTGCTTTTGCCAGCCGCTGAACCAATTTATAGGCGATGTTTCCACTATTCAGGTCAGGAAAGATAAGGACGTTGGCTTTCCCGGCAACCGGCGAATCAACCATCTTCTGCCGGGCGACTTCAGGAATCAGAGCGGCATCAGCCTGAAGTTCTCCATCGATCGCTAAGTCCGGCCGGCGTTCCCGCGCCATCCTGGTCGCCTCTAACACTTTAGCGGTGAGAGGGTCATCACCACTGCCCCTGGTGGAAAAAGAAAGAAGGGCCACCCGGGGTTCTATTTGAAAAAGTTCCCGGCCGGTCTCCGCAGAAGAAATTGCAATCTCAGCCAATTGCTCCGCGGTAGGATTAGGGATAAGACCGCAATCAGCGAAGATAAAAAGCCCCTGATAACCATAGGGGGTATCCGGAACCGACATCAAAAAGTATGAGGAGACATATTTGACCTTAGGTTCCTTAGGGATAATCTGCAGAAGCGGTCTAAAAGTCCAGGAGGTGGGATGACAGGCACCAGCCACAATACCATCAGCCTGACCGGTATGGAGAAGCATGGTTCCGCAGTACATCGGGTCCTCCTGAATCATCTTTTTGGCGACTTGTGGAGTAAGACCCTTATGCTGTCGTAACTGATAGAGCTTTTCCGCCATTTTGCTAATCTCCGGATTGTTGCGAAGATTAAAGAAAAGGAAATCGGAAAAATTTAGCCGGGCTTTCCGGGCGGTTTCTTTCACTTTCTCCGGGTCACCAACCAAAAGCGGTTCGGCTAAACCTTCATCTTTCAAAATCCGGCAGGCGGTCAAAATCCGGATGTCCTCCGGCTCCGGAAAGATAAGCCGGCAAAGCCTCTCTCCGGCTCGTCTTTTCAGACTCTCCAGAAATCCTTCCATCGTCTCCATTATATCACGGGAGGGAAAACTTGACAAAAGACAGATACTCAAGGTATAATAGTATTTGACAAATGGTAATATACAAAGCAAGGCTGAAGCCTTGCCCTACGGAAAATGTAGGGCAAACCTTTAGGTTTGCATGAATCTATCTGACGGGCACTTGACAAGCAAGAGGAAATGGTGTTACAATAAAGACGAAAATATTTTTTCCACCTGGGTCTTACCGGGAGGAGAGGAAAATCAGAACCGAAAAGGAGGTGAAGACTAAAACGTAGGGGCTTGATTTATCAAGCCCGCTACAAATACGAGGTTGTTCCGCCTTTGACAGGGAGGTTCAGGAGT
>CAZVUE010000165.1:0-2947 GCA_964630335.1 uncultured bacterium
CAAACAGAACTAGAAATACTCCCAATTTCATACTTCCCTCCCCTTTAGTATTTGCCGTATTTGGCGACCAGTTCCATCACCTTCAAGTAATCCTGGAAACTGATATCCTTGGGTATGGAATGGTCCGAGTGGTAGATATAGCCACCTCCTTTTTTAGCCACCGCAAACTTAGTCTTAATCTCCTCCTCAATTGCGGTTGAATCCTTACTGGCACCGACCATCTTGCGCACGTCTATTCCGCCCATAAAAGCGAGTTTGTCACCGTAGAGTTTCTTCAGTTCAATCAGGTCCATCCCTGCTTTAACCTCTAAAGGCTGGATACAGTCCAAGCCTGCCTCAATCAGGTGGGGGAGCAGGGGTTTAACGTTACCGCAGGAATGGAGGAGCGTCTTCATTCCGTTCTTATGGAAGAAATCAAACATATACTTGTCCCCGGGAAAGATTAGTTCCTTGTAAGTTTTGGGAGAGAAAAGGGAACTGTTCCGGTAACCCATGTCGTTGTAAAGAAAGGCCGCGTCAAATTCATACCCTTCTTTCAAGAGCATTTTGCAGGTCTCAACCAAAAGATTAGCCACGGTGTCAAACATATCCCTGGCGGTCTCCGGATCTTCCACCATAAGACAGAGAAGTCGTTCGGTATTCATCAACGACTGGAACCGGTCATAACCGGTTGCGCCGCCGAAACAGATGAACTTACCTTCTGCCCTCTTCTGGTGGTAAACGTTAAAAAAGGAAGCCCAGTCGATGCGTTTAAAGTCAGGCTTGAACCTTTCCTTGAGTTTAAACCAGTCCTCTTTGGTCTTAATCGGCGAATCGACCACCTCGGGTGTGGTGGAATAGTCCCGGAAATTCTTACGTTTTCCGCCGTCTGACGTAGTGGCCAGAATGTAGGTTTCGTTCTTCTCCAAAATCTGGGTGGGAAACCGTGCGGAAAGGTCTGCACCCATACTCCAAAATTCAAAACCAAAGTACTCTTCCAAAGGAATCTCTTCCGGCAGACCCTCCTTGTGCCACCGGGCAATGGTGGAACCCCAGGATGAATCCTGGATGGGCACCCGGTCCGGTTCCTTATGGTCCAGGACCATCTTAATCCTTTCCCTACTTGTCATATAACCTCCCTTTAAAGTAAAATACTGTATGGCAAACCTTTAGGTTTGCATATCAATTCGCAAGGCTGAAGCCTTGCCCTACCATTGCCGGAGTGGTGGAATGGCAGACGCGCCGGACTCAAAATCCGGTGAGGGCAACCTCATGAGGGTTCAACTCCCTCCTCCGGCACTTTCGTAGTTCCTTGTGCCGCAATGGTTTTCACGTTTTTCGGATAGCGCAGTTGGATAGTCATTTTTCTTGATGTATGACAGGTGTATGACGGAAATTACCCTGAATTTATATTGTATCACAAAAACAATGAATTCTTGTAGAGAACCGAAAACCGGTAATACTTAAGGCACTTCAGGCGGTTGACCTAAGAAAAAACCTCGTATTCGGATCAAACTCAACGGACTGTCCGTCCTGTGTAAAATAATTGTTTATTTTCAATAGCACAAAATGTATCAACAGTCACTGGTTTGAGTATAAATTTATTTCAAGCGGAGATTTTCTCCGCTAAGTTTCCGTCAAGGCGAGCTTTTTAGTCTATGCCTTTTGGTTCGAATCCACCTCTCCCAGCAACGCATTCTTGCTTTTTTAACAAAACACCGAGAGAACCTGTAAAAATCCACCAAATTCAGCCGCACCAAAAATCAAGAACTGCAACTAAAAAATCACCCCATTTGTCTACTGATTGCTGAAGACCGACAAGGATAATTTTACAACTTTTAAATTTTATTTGACAATATTAGAATTTTATGATATGCTTATATAGTTACAGGATATCGGCTTATGAAAAAGGACAATTCAATTGCAATTGAAGTGAAAGGGCTGACGAAAAGGTTTGATAGCCTCTTAGCGGTGGATAGTGTATCTTTTGAAGTATATACCGGTGAGATATTCGGCTTTTTAGGTCCAAACGGCGCCGGGAAAACAACTACTATCAGGATGTTGACAGGACTTCTTTCTCCTGATAAAGGTGATATTTTTATAGAGGGAAAAGATTTCAGCAAAGAGACGATGTCGGTAAAAATGGATATGGGTGTTATACCTGAATTTGGCACTGTGTACAGGGACCTTTCATCTTACGAAAACATAATACTTACCGGTAAATTCTACGGGATGGATAAAAAAGTTCTGTTTGAGAAAACAGAGTTTCTTTTAAAACAGTTTGACCTTTATGAGAAAAAGGATATTCCGGTTATGAAATTCTCCAAAGGGATGCAGCAGCGTGTTAACATAGCCAGCGCGCTTGTCCACAATCCTAAAATTCTCTTTCTTGATGAGCCGACAGGGGGACTGGATGTCCAGAGCCAGCGGCTGATAAAAAACATTATTAAGGAAATGAACTCTAACGGGACAACCGTTTTTTTGACAACCCACAACATTGAAGAGGCAAATGCGCTGTGTGACAGGGTTGCAATTATAGACAGGGGAAAAATAGTTGTTATTGACGCGCCCGAGAAACTGAAAAGTACCTTCAGAGAGACACAATCTGTTGTTGCTGCTTTTGATAAACCAGTAGTTGCTTCCCTGATTGAGAGTTACCTTTCCGTTAAAACAGAAAAGTCAGGTGATAAATGGAGGGTATATACTGATAACCCTGATATGTTGGTGAAAAAACTTACCCGGTTTGCAGAAGGACAGGGTTTGAGTTTCACTCTTTTAGAGATATGCGGACCAAGTCTGGAGGATGTTTTTGTTAAATTGACTGAAAAAGGGAAGGGGTGATATGGAAAAGGCAAATAAGCAATTTTTCAGGGCTATAAAAGTGATTTGTGAGAAGGATATGAAAATCTACTATACCAAACCGCCTGTCTTAATATTCGGCTTTATCTTTCCGGTGTTTTTATTCTTT
>CAZVUE010000166.1:0-1172 GCA_964630335.1 uncultured bacterium
AGAAAAAATGGTATCCTCTAAACCATTGAGGAGGAGGGTAAATAAATGAAACTGACCGCGGTTTATCAGAAATTCCCAGAAGGATACGTCGCTTTTGTGGAAGAACTCCCTGGTGCTAACACCCAAGGGGAAACTTTGGAAGAGGCTAAACGTAACCTCATTGAAGCGGTAAATCTGGTACTGGAAGCCAACCGTAAACTTGCCGAGGAAAGTTTAACCGGTCAAGAAATTATCCGGGAACCTTTGCTTCTTCCTGCGTAATGAAGCGGCGCGATTTGCTTCGCCATCTCGAGCGCCACGGTTGCGAGTTTCTCCGTGAAGGTGGAAATCACTCTGTGTATGTAAATAGGAGAACTCGCAAGAGTTCCACCGTTCCCAGGCATAACGAAATAATTGACTTTTTAGCACGAAAGATTTGCAAAGATTTGGAAATTCCTCCTCCATAAAAATGGCAGAGTTGCATTACGGACAACTGTTTGTCGCTGATACCGCCAAAACAGAATTCTGCGGTAAAGCACTGGCGGTCAGAAACGAAAAGACATACGAAATTGCGGTAATGTCTGAGGGAATGGTCTGGCCCACCGTATCCGAAAGTTGTACGGTTTATTACCAGGGACCGGAACAGCAGAGGCGGGTCTTCACCGGAGTTCTGATTCCGGAAGGTCCCTCAACTCTTGTTCTGAAGCAGATGAAGACTGCTACCACAGACAAGAGAAGATACTTTCGGTTAAAGACCGATGGCATGTCAGCGGTGCTCAAAAAAGAAGACCGGCTTACAAAAAATGTTTTACAGAAGGTCTGGGCTTTATTAAAAGGTGATAAAAAGAGCTTTAAGGTTCAGGTCTTTGATATCTGTGAAGGTGGATTAGGAATTTTATCTCCGGTTACTTTACCTTTACAAGAAGAGTTCCTGGTAGAAGTAAACCTGAATGACGATAAAGTGCCGGCGATAGGTGATGTCCGGTACTGCCTGGGGAAAGAGAACCTCTTTGTGGTTGGGTTTGAATTTAGAGTTATCTCCGAAGAAGCCAGTAGGAAGGTACGGCGGTTTATCTCCCAGGAACTGCAACGCAAAGGCAGCCCCAGAGAGGAAATGACCATCTAACCCTTAATTCTCAATCTTTTTTTAATTATTCTTTCTGCTTTAAGCCAATCATCCAAGTCAGAGCCAT
>CAZVUE010000166.1:1272-2935 GCA_964630335.1 uncultured bacterium
TTTATAATTTCTGTATCATTGTGATTTGAATCAGGCTAACGGAGACAAAGAAGTCTCCGGTTTTTTAGGCGAACCCTGAAATAAGAAGCAAAGGCGCTTTCTTCAAAAAGGGAAGAAACCGCCTTTTTTATTTGGGGAGGAAAAAGATGGATAAATGTAATCCGTTTGAGATGGCGCAGGAACAATTGGACCGGTGTGCCCAGATTCTTAAATTAGACCCGGGAACCCACGCCCTGCTCCGGGTTCCGATGCAGGAAATGCACGTCTCTTTTCCCATCCGGATGGACAACGGTTTGGTTAAGGTCTTTCAGGGATATCGGGTCCGGTATAACGAGGCAAAAGGACCTACCAAAGGCGGAATCCGGTTTCATCCCGAGGAGACGATAGATACTGTCCGCGCTTTATCTGCCTGGATGACCTGGAAGTGTTCTCTCCTTGACTTACCTTTAGGGGGCGCTAAAGGAGGAATCATTTGCAACCCCAAGGAGATGTCGCGGGGCGAACTGGAACGTTTAAGCCGGGCATACATCCAGGCGGTCTGGACCTTTCTCGGACCGGAGAGGGATATCCCGGCACCAGACGTCTACACCGATGCCCAGACGATGAGCTGGATGATGGATGAATATTCAAGGATATCCGGCAAGAACCAGTTTGGTGCAATCACCGGAAAACCGGTCGGGCTTGGCGGGTCTGCCGGCAGGTACGACGCCACCGCCCGGGGCGGTGTCTTTACCATCCGCGAGGCTGCTCAAGAATGCGGCGTTGACCTTAAGAAAGCCACCGTGGCAATTCAGGGTTACGGAAACGCCGGTTATTACGCGGCTCTTCTGGCAGACACCCTTTTGGGAAGCAAAGTGGTCGCCATCAGTGACAGTAAAGGCGGTATCTACAATCCGGATGGTCTTGACTACCAGGCGGTCGTAGAACACAAGAAGAAGACCGGTTCAGTGGTTGGATTTAAAGGGACCAAACCCATCTCCAACGAAGAACTTCTGGAACTCAAGGTTGACGTTTTGGTGCCGGCAGCCTTAGAGAGCGTAATTACTAAAAGTAACGCGGAGAACATCAAGGCTAAAATCGTGGCGGAACTGGCTAACGGACCTACCACCCCGGAAGCTGACGAGATTCTTTACCAGAAAGGTGTCCACGTAATTCCGGATTTCCTCTGTAACGCCGGCGGGGTAACCGTTTCTTACTTTGAGATGGTGCAGAATTTCTATATGTACTACTGGGAAGAGGACGATATTTACCGCCAGCTGGATAAGAAGATGACCATTGCCTACCATGCAGTCCTGGCAACTTCCAAAAAGTACAAAATCAATATGCGTGAGGCTGCCTATGTGGTCGCAGTGGACCGGGTGGTTCAGGCGATGAAACTGCGCGGCTGGGTGTGATGCAGAGCGTCGGGATTTTTTTCCGCTCAGACAGTAGCTTCGGCAGAAACATTTGTAAGGTTTTGCTCAACAGGGTCCCTCCGAATAAATTCAGATACCCTATTTCGCAAAATCCAACAAATGTCTTTCTGCCTTTCGCAAACTCGCTTTTAAAAAATCCCGACGCTCTTTTTTATTTATGTATTAAAAAAAGAGGCGGAGAGGGTAGTGGAAAGAGATTTGCCAGCCTGCAGGGAGAGAGCCTTGCCCTCCTTAATCGCCCGGGAAAG
>CAZVUE010000167.1:0-2920 GCA_964630335.1 uncultured bacterium
GATGGTCCGTACTTCCGGGCAGAGTTTATGGTTCAGATAGAGACCATCCACGTCGGAAAGGATAACGAGGAGGTCTGCGGAGACTAATTTCAGAACCAGGGCGGAGAGGGTGTCGTTATCCCCGAACCGTATCTCTTCCACGGCCACCGCATCGTTTTCGTTGACGATGGGTATGACGCCTAAAGAAAACAGCCTTTCCATGGTATTTCGGGCGTTCTGGTACCGCTCCGGGTCAAGGACGGTGTCCCGGGTCAGAAGAACCTGGCCCACCACAAAGCCCTGTTCCTTGAAGAGCCGTTCGTAGGTGCGCATCAGGTTGCTCTGGCCGACCGCAGCCGCAGCCTGGAGCGTCGCCACGTCTTTGGGCCGCTCCTTAATCCCTAAACTTTTCATCCCGGCCGCAATCGCACCGGAAGTTACCAGCGCCACTTCTCTGTTATTCCGGCGCAGAACGGAAACCTCCTCCACTAACTCTTCAATATAAGAGGTATCCAGGCGGTTGGTGCCGGTGGTCAGGATACTGGTTCCAACTTTTACGACTAACCGGCGTACTCCCTTCAAAATTTCGTTCCGCTCTACCGATTTCATAGGTTTACTGGCTGATTTATTTTCAGGCTTTCGTGGACCGCAGATGCCATTCGGGTTGCCGCCAAGCCGTCAAAGCCCAAAGCGGTGGCGGTCCCAGATAGGGTTCTGGCGTCGCCGCCGTTTTTCAGAAACTCTAAGTTTTCTACAAAGTCTGCGATGGATTCTATACCGTAGCCAACCCGAACTTCATTCCCTTTTTTATCCTTCTTTTCCTGCATAAAGCCTAAGTTATGAGTCTGCATCCCGGAGGAGACAAAGCAGGTACGCATCCCCCGGTCCTGGCTATCCACTTCTGCCACGCCCTTATCACCTATTAAACGAAAACCCTGATTGACGGGTGCTTCAAACCCTTCCGGAATAATCCAGGAGGTATCAAAGGTGACCGTTGCTCCACCTTCAAACTCTATCTTTGCCTGGATGGAGTCGTAGGTGTCTATACCCAAACCCGCCAGGACGTGTTTTATGCCGGTAGCGTAGACTTTTTTTGGCTCTTTTTTAATAATCCACCGGATGAGGTCGTAGAAATGGACACCCAAAAACCAGGCAGGGGAGGAGCGTGGTGCCCAGCCGGGAAACCAGTCCCGGGGTACCACAATCGTATCTTCCATATGGACGTATCCGTACTGGATTTCGCCAAAGACACCTTTCCGGACTAACCTTTCGGTCTCCTGGTGATATGGGTCAAACCGTTTGTGGAAGTCAACCTGCAAGAAAACCCGGTTTTCTTCTGCGGCGCTGATAATTTCCTGACAGCCTTCCACGGTAATGTCTAACGGCTTTTCAATCAGAACGTGCTTTTTGGCTTTTATTGCGTCAAGCGCCACCTGGCGGTGGGCAAAGTCTGGCGTGGCGATGGAGACCGCATCTAATTCTTCTTCCGCCAGCATTTTTTTGTGGTCTTGATAACTCTTGATTCCAAACCGGGCAGTCTGGACTTTTAGGATTTCCGGGTTCAGGTCAGCCAGGCCGGCTAATTTTACCCTGCCTTGACCTTCTAATTGCTTGAAGGTAATCAGATGGTTTGTTCCGAACTTCCCACCGCCAACGACTCCAATTTTAAACATACATCTCCTGAATTTTCCCTCACCTTTATCCTCTCCCCGACGCGGGAGAGGGTGGGGTGAGGGGGGCTACAAAAGTAAATAATTGACCAATACCTCCGAGGCTTTCAGGGCTTCACTGATAGAGAGACTTTCCGAACGGCTGTGTGCCTCTTTAAGCGAGCCGGCACCGAAGACCACGGTGGGCATCTTGCCTACCCTGGCGTAGAGCCGGGCGTCGCAACTTACGATATAGCCGGTAATTTTTGGTTTCAAACCGGATTTGCTGACCGCTTCTGTTAAACCGGTTACCAGCGGGTCGCTTACCGGGGTTTCGTAGGCATCGTTATGGAGTTTCGGAAAAGAGACCCGGCTGTGCTCTTGAATCCATGGGTCAGGGAAGTTCGCCAGCAACTGACGTAAATCTTCCTGTATCTGAGGTAGTTCTTTATTCGGAAGAAAACCCACTCCGCCTTCCATTTCACACCAGCCGGCTACCATACTGGGCCAGTCACCACCCTTAATCATTCCGATATTGACCTGGACCGGCTGTTCGTATTCCCGGAATAAGGGGTGGTCACTTTCGGCAATCAGTTTGGTTTCGTACCTGCGGAGTTCTCTCATTATTTCCGCCATCTTCTCCACCGCATTAACCCCTTCCCGGATTCTGCCCATATGGACCGGTTTGCCGGTTACCTCAATTTTGTACCAGACCGCACCCCGGTTAGCCGGACAGATGGCTAAGTCAGTGGATTCCACAACGATGACACCGTCAGCCTTATGACCAGAAAGGATAGTGCCTAAGGCGCCGTTGCCACCAACCTCTTCTTCAATTACAACCTGAACCTCAACCCTCTTTTTGGATTTAAGGTTTAGTTCTTTTAAGGCTAAGAGAGCGTAATAAATGCTGGCAATATGTCCCTTATCGTCTGCCGCACCCCGGCCGATAACCCGGTCGCCTTCAATGGCCGGAGTAAAGGCTTCTGGCCAGTCACCTGGTGGAACCACATCACAGTGGGTGCATAGAATTACAGAACTGTTCCCTTCACCTTTAAGGGTAGCATAGAGGTTTGGTCGGCTCGAATAATCTAATTCCTTGTCTGCCCGGGTATAAGCGGGGTGGTCTTTGATTCCGGGAGGCATCAGTTCCAATTTTACTTCCAAGCCTAAATTTCGGAATTTGTCCGCCAAAAAATTCTGGATTTCCCGTTCTCCTTCGCCGGAGATACTGGGAAACCGAATTAGTTCCGCCAGGAATTCAGCCGCCTCAGCCTTCTTGCCCTCCAGGAACT
>CAZVUE010000168.1:0-2887 GCA_964630335.1 uncultured bacterium
ATCTATAAACAAGAAGGCGCCGAGGATAAATTAATGGAACTATATCCGAAAATCTTAAAATTGCAACCGGACGCCGATATTCATAATGAATTAGGGATTTTATACAGCCGGAAAAATATGCTGGACCAGGCTTTGCGGGAGTTTAAAAGCGCGGTTGGGTTAAAGCCAACTGACGCCAAATATCAGAACAATCTGGGAATAGCGTATATGCAGAAAGGAGAACGGTCCAAAGCTTTAGAATGTTGGGAAAAAGCGCTGAGGCTTGCCCCGGATTTAAAAGAAGCGAGGGAAAATCTAAACAAAGCAAGGTAGTCTCATCTAAAATTCCGACATAAGGCATAACCCCTCAAGACCCGCACTATTCCTTCGTTTACAAACTGTTATTCCCCTTCTTAACCGCCAATTTGACTTCTTTTTCTATTTCTGTTATAATCATAAGAGACATTGAATAATACGAACTTATGAAGACAGAAAAACCGGGCACGGAAGGGGTAAAGAGAGGGGTCAGCCTTTTAAGAAGAGAAAGGAACCTCCTGGAAACCCATTGTCTTAATGCCGCAAAACAGATGGCCGTGTGGCTTTCCCTGCAATACACCTATTGCAAAAAAGGAAATTGTAAGTGTACCAAAGGCTTACCCCACGGACCACACCATTATCTTTCTTTCAAAGTTAAGGGAAAGGTATGCCATCGTTATCTACCCACCGGCAAGGTAAGTCAGATAAAGCCTTTGGCGAACAACTTCAAGGCCTACTGGGAAAGATTGGCCCGGCTCAATAAAATAAACAGAGAGATTAATACGCTCTTGCGTATCCACCAGAAGAACAATTTGGTTTCCATTCCTTTATGGTTAAGCAAGAAAAAGAACCGGAAAAAAGATTAGCCTTTGATTACCACACCCGCAATGACGCCTTTGTCAAAGAGCGATTTTTAGCCAAAGACTACGACCGCGCTACCGCCTGCGGTCTGGGGAACTTTGACCGGCTCTTTGCGTTTTTCTGCCAGATGGACCTTTTTTCCCTCTTTGACTTTAGACCCAAGGCGCGCCAGAGAATAATGATTCCCACCGCCCTTCTGCTTTCCACTTACAGCGCCAAGATAATCTGCGAGATGAATTCTTTAAACCAGGTGGATATGGAATTGTTTAAAGACAGAGCCCTTTTGGAGATGATCGGTTTTACCGGCGTGCAGATAGAAGAAGGGTTTTCCAAAAGAAACAAAGGCAGGCACCTTCCTTTTAATATCTCCACCCTGGGCAAGTTAATGCCTGATTTCTCCCCGGCGGAGACAAACGCTCTTTTTTCCAATCAGTTTGCGCTTCTGGCCCAAAAGAACTTTATTCCTTCCGGCATCTTTGCCGCCGATAGCACCCCCTTGTATGTTTCTTTCCATTCCAAATACCCGAATACCGGGATAATCAAAAAAGACGGAAAAAGATACCGGGGCTACAAACTGATTACCCTGAAATATGTCGGTTCTTTCTCCCCGAAAGCAAGACCGAAGCCGGAGATATTTGTCGGTGCCATCCTGGTCCCCCTAAACGAGAGCGAAAACAAATATCTTCTGCCCCTGCTGGAACAGGCCAGGAAGAATATCGGGCCGGACAAGATTAAGATGGTGGTGGTAGACCGCGGTTTCCTTTCCGGAGAAAACCTCTGGGAAGTGAAGCACAAATACGGGACAGACTTCTTAATCTACAGTAAGAGCAATATGGACGTAACCAAAGAACTGAATGTCCGCTTAAAAGATGCCCGGGACAGACAAAAAAGGGGTCTGCCGGAAGACGAAGACAAAAACCTCTTCTTCCAAAAGGACAACCAGCACACCGTCTACGGCTTTAATGCCTTACGCTGGTTTTGGACTTACGGAGACAAGGAACATCAGGTAGAGATGAAAAAGAAGATCTACCGAAAAGAAGAGCATTTTAAAACCAATCCCATTTCCGGCGCCATCATTACCCGATATAAAGACAAAGAAGACAAAAACATCACCCTGCTTTCCTCAAGAAAATTCTCGGAAGGATTTACTCCTCTGGACGCTATCTCTTTTTACCGGAAGCGCCAGCAGATAGAGAACGCCGGATTTCGGGAATTAAAGCAGGGCTACAACATCGGTAATTTCCCTTCCCGGAAATACAACGGCGTTTTTTTCCATGTTCTTTTTACCCTGACTATCTTTAACTTCGTTACCGCCTTCAAAACAGAGATTGGTGGGAAGACCGCCACCTTAGGTTTGCGCCGGCTGCACCGAAGTATTTCTTTTGTTGGCATCATCCTACACGCCTGGCCGCACTTCGGTCTCTTTCACCCGAATGAAATATTCGGTTGGATAGGCTACGCCGGCAAGGGCTTGCGGGCACCGCCGTAAAAACTACTCCCCTTATTTCAAAACCAGACTTTTTTCTTAACCCCGCGCCTTATCCTTCTTTGCAAGCGCACATAGGAGGTATTTTGTTTTTTTCCGCTTTCCTGCTTAATTATCCGGAGTCTGGTTACATTTTTACATTACTTGAATTGACAAACACCCCCTTTTACCGATATTGTGCTTGATTAAAAACGCGGTCGGATGGTTAAAACGCAAGGGTGGGGAACAAGACTGTGCCTTATGTCGGAATTTTAGATTTTTTAGAGAAACTTGACGGGGGCGTGAGTTTGAGGTATAAATAAATACGAAGAGAGGATAATATGGGTATATTAAGCGGCCGAGTCAAATTAGATGAAATAGCGGCATTTTCCCGTCAATTGGCCACAATGGTTAAGGCCGGATTGCCAATCCATCAGTCCCTGGGCATACTTTCCGAACAATCAGAAAGTAAAACCTTTAAAACAGTTATTGTTGATATGCAGAAAAGGATAAATACGGGCAGTAGTCTTTCGGAAACCTTACAAC
>CAZVUE010000169.1:0-2884 GCA_964630335.1 uncultured bacterium
CCCTGTGGTACGGAAGCAATGAGCGACGCAGTCGCAGCCCAAAAGCGGCCTGGCCTTTCAGGGAGTCCCATCTTTGGGTCATTGCGTCGTTGCTCCTCGGTTATGTGCCACAGTGGGCACATAACCTTCGTCGCGCCTTGCACTGACCTCAAATCCGGGATTCCAAATAGTCAACTTTATTCTGTTACAACCCCTTAGTACCTATGGCGAGAATCATTGGTGTTGAGATTCCTAACGCAAAGCGCGTGGAGATAGCCCTGACCTATATTTATGGAATAGGTCTTACGCTTTCGCGTCGGCTCCTGAAAGAAACCAGCATTGAGTCGGATATCCGGGTTAAGGACCTTACGGAAGATCAGATTAACCGTCTGACGATGGCGATTCAACGTAGTTATCGGGTTGAAGGTGACCTCCGCCGGCAGGTATCCGCAGACATAAAACGGCTGGTTGATATCGGTTCTTATCGTGGAGTCCGGCATAAAAGAGGTTTGCCGGTTCACGGACAACGTACCCACAGTAATGCCAGAACCCGAAAAGGGCCCCGGAAAACGGTGGGCGTGGTTCGCAGTAAGGAAAGACGGAGTACACTGAAGTCACCATCATCATCTGCTGCTCCGGTAAAGACTCCAGAACAAAAGAAGTAGGCTTATGGCTAAATACGAAAAGAAAAAAAAGAAAAAGGGTATCTCTATTCCAGCCGGTATTGCTCACATCAAGGCTTCGTTCAACAATACGTTTATTGCCATTACCGATACTAAGGGGAATGTTTTGACCTGTGTGAGTACCGGGCAGGTCGGATTTAAAGGTACCCGGAAAGGGACCCCTTATGCGGCCGGTCTAGTTGCCCGTGAGGTTGCCCGCCGGGTACAGGACTATGGTTTGAAAGAGGTTGAGGTCCGGGTTAAGGGTCCGGGTCCGGGGCGTGAAACTGCGATTCGTGCTTTGCAGTCATCCGGTATCACCATTACGGGGATTCGGGATGTGTCACCGATTCCTCACAACGGTTGCCGACCACCCAAGGAACGCCGGGTGTAATCTGTAGGGCAAGGCTTTAGCCTTGCAATAAAATACTGAGTATAGGAACTTATGAAGATTAGACCGCCAGTTTGTAAGATTTGTCGCCGGGAAGGCGTAAAATTATATTTGAAAGGCAGCCGATGCCGTTCCGTTAATTGTCCGATTGAAAAACACCGGCCGGCGACGTCTGGTTACAGCAGATTTTCAAGCCGTGATTCCAACTACCGAGTTCAACTTCGGGAGAAAGAGAAGGTGCGGGCGTTCTACGGTGTTATGGAACGGCAGTTCCGGAGATATTTCGAGCTGGCAAAGGCATCCGGAACCGCTCCTGGTGAACGGCTGCTTATCTTGTTGGAACGCCGGTTGGATAACCTGCTGTTGGTTTCCGGTCTGGTAGTTTCACGCCGGTTTGCCCGGCAGTTAATAAGCAACGGGCATATTCGGGTGAACGGGCGGAGAGTGAGCGCTGCTTCTTATCTGGTTGAGGTGGGTGATGAAGTGGATCTTCGCCCCGGGTCATCGTTGTTGGCTTCGTTGAAAGAGAGGTTGGCGTCCGGTGGAGGGGCGGAGCAGGTCTGTCCAGCCTGGTTGACAGTAGATAAGGATGTGGTTAAGGTTAAGGCAGTGCGCGAGCCATCACGCAGTGAGGTAACAATTCCGGTGGAAGAGGGTCGGATTGTAGGTCTTTATTCACGTTAGAGAGATCTTTTAAGGTAGCCGCAGGCTTCAGCCTGCATTTTGTTTAAAAGGGGAAAGTAACTATGGAGCAATTTGAATATCCGAAGAAGATAGAATGGGAGAAGGATACCTATCGTCAGAACTACGGTAAAATTCTGGTGGCACCCTTGGAACGGGGGTATGCAATTACCATCGGCAATACCCTGCGCCGGGTTTTACTTTCCTCGATATCCGGGGTTGCGATTACCAGCGTGAAAATTGATGGTGTCTCCCACGAATTTTCAGCGGTTTCCGGCGTGAAAGAAGACGTGACCGATATCGTACTGAATCTGAAACAGGTCAACCTCAAAAGTAATATTACCGGTTTACCCAAGACATTTTCGATTACGATTAAGGATAAGAATGAGGTTCTGGCCGGGGACTTGTTTCCTGGTCCGGAGATTGAGGCTCTAAACCCTAATCTGCATATTGCCACGCTTTCAGATAAGACCCAGACCCGGATGGAATTGACCGTCAGTAAAAGTTTTGGTTATGTTCCGGTGAGTCGTATGAACCCGGAAGGGATTCCGATCGGCACTATTTTAATGGCGGCTTCGTTCAGTCCGGTAACCCGTGTTTCTTACCGCACTGAAAATACACGAGTTGGCCAGCGGGTTGATTACGAAAAATTGATTATGGAAGTCTGGACTACCGGCGCGGTCTCTCCCAAAGAAGTAATTACTTTCGCCACCGGAATTCTCCAGAAACATTTTACGTTGATTGCCGGTGAAGAAGAGGCTGTCGGCGATAATTTACTGGAAAAGACCCTGGCCGGGCTTCTTCCCACGCGAATTATCAATGTTCTTAAGAGCAGTAACATTGTTACCGTAAAGAACCTGTTGGCTTGTTCGAAGAAGAAACTGGAAGAGGTTCCCCATTTGGGCGATAAGTCCCGGGATGAAATTTACCGGTTTCTTGAGGCAAATAAATTATGCGTCACCGAAGGCGGAAAAGGGTAAATCTCAATCGGGGTCGAAGGATTGGTATTTTCCGGTCATTACTAAAAGGATTACTGGTAAATGGCCGGGTAAAGACTTCCACCGCTCGTGCTAAGCAGATTCAGGTCCTGACAGAAAAACTGGTTACGTTAGCTAAAAAAGATACGTTATCGCACCGGCGTGATGTCTCTTCCGTAGTTCAGGATAAGGAT
>CAZVUE010000170.1:0-2884 GCA_964630335.1 uncultured bacterium
GTTTATGCGGTGGGAATAAAACTGGTCCTGAAAAACACCGTCCAGGCAACCCAGGAAGCAACCAACCTTTACCGGTGCGTAAGGCTAAGGAACCAAGTCGATTTTTAGTAGGGGCTTGATTTATCAAGCCCGCGGGTCGGATGAATCCGACCCCTACTTGGTACCGGGGATGAGGTAGTAGAGGTAGCCGCGCTGAACATAGACCCGCACCATAACCGGTTTTTCGTCAGATATAGACTCAACAGCCTTAAAGAATTCTTTTAGGTTATTTATAGCCTTCCGGTTAACCTCAACGAGCACACTTTTGGGTGTTATCTTCCCGGCAGCCGGACTCTCCGGACTGACTTCGGTAACGAGCACGCCGGTTGCGGAAGGAAGACCTATTTCCTTTGCCATCTCGGCAGTTACCTCGGTGACCTTAATTCCCCGCCACTCTTTCTCTTCGCCGGAGGGTATACCCGCTTCGGTTAACCTGGCAGGCTGTTCACTCAACTGGACTTTAATTGAGAGCTGTTTATTGTCACGGATGACCGCCAGGGTAACGGTCTGTCCGGGTTTAATACTGCCAATCTTGTTCTGAAGTTCATCGGTACTCTGAACCGGAGTTCCATCCACGCTGGTAATTATATCACCCGGCTTCAAACCGGCCTTCTCCGCGGGTGTCTTCTCAAAGACGTTGGCAACCAGAACACCGGTTTCCTCTTTTAATCCGAATTGTTTTGCCATCTCCGGGTCAATGGGCTGAATGGAAACGCCCAACCAGCCCCGGACTACTTTACCGGTGGTCTGAATCTGCTCAAAGACGTTGCGCGCCATATTGGAGGGTATGGCAAAGCCGATTCCCTGTCCGCTGGCTACGATGGCGGTATTGATGCCGATTACCTCACCACGCAGGGTAACCAAAGGACCGCCGCTGTTGCCGGGATTGATGGAAGCATCGGTCTGAATAAAACTCTCAATCGGGTTCATTCCCAGATGCCTTCCTTTGGCGCTGATGACACCCTTGGTAACCGTACCCTCCAGACCGAACGGGTTACCGATGGCCATTACCGACTGACCGACCTTAATTGTAGAAGAATCCCCGAAGACCGCGTAGGGCAGGTTGCCCGCATTTATCTTTAGAAGCGCCAGATCAGTCTTGGGGTCCTGGCCCTTAACCTTTGCCTTCATCTCCCGACCGTCCAGGAGTTTAACCTTAACTTCGGTAGCAGCCTTGACAACATGGTTGTTGGTAAGAATGTACCCGTCAGCAGAAACAATCACTCCGCTTCCCAAAGACTGCTGAAGGTACTCGCGGGGACGTTCCGGCTGGTTATCGCCAAAGAACCTTTTGAAGAACGGGTCGCCAAAAAAGTCCTCAAACGGACTGCGCATAGATACCTTCTGGGTGGTACTGATGTTGACCACCGCCGGCTTTACCGTTTCTGCCACCCGGATAAAAGCCTCTTCTAAAGAAGTCACCTCCGGGCTTAAGGCAAGCGGAACAGAGCCTTTGCTCTTTTCAATTTGTTTCTGGGCTAACGCCTTGCCTCCCCAGAAAGACAAGCCCGCCACCGCTAAGATTAAAATGGCTAAACCGACCCTCCAATGAATCCGCTTCTGGTTCATCAGAACCTCCACAGTAAATGTAGGGCAAACCTTTAGAGCCTGCCCCTGTATGTTTCAAACAGGGGTTTGCTTTATCTTTGCAAGGCTAAAGCCTTGCCCTACGACAAAGGCTAAAGCCTTGCCCTACGACAAAGGCTAAAGCCTTGCCCTACGAGATTGCCACGTCGCAGACTACGCTTCTCGCAATGACAACGTATGTTATGCTCCAAATAGTTGGGCCCTCAAATCTGCTTCAATTTTATCCCTTACTTCCGGATTTTCTTTCAGGTAGGCGCGCGCCTGTTCCCTGCCCACCCCAATATTCTGGGTTCCGTAGTATAAGGAATTGCCTTTCTTCTCTAAAAACTTATTTTCCAGGCCCAGGTCCAGAATGCAGTTCTCTTTTGAGATGCCTTCATTATAGTAGATGTCAAAGAGCGCCTCCTTGAACGGCGGGGCTACTTTATTTTTGACTACTTTTACCCGGGTATGGTTACCGATCAGGTTTTTGTCGCCTTTGGCATTTTTTTCACCCTCAATGGAACCGATTCTGCGGATATCAAGGCGAACGCTGGTGTAGAACTTAAGCGCCCGTCCGCCGGGGGTGGTCTCCGGATTGCCGAAGAAAACACCAATCTTTTCGCGCAACTGGTTAAGGAAAAGAGCTGAGGTCCTGGTGCGGTTAATGACAGCGGTCAGTTTTCTTAAAGCCTGACTCATCAGCCTTGCCTGCAGACCCATCACGCTGTCACCCATCGCACCCTCTAATTCCGCCCGGGGAACCAGAGCCGCCACGGAATCAATCACCACCACGTCCACCTCGTTACTCCGAATCAGCCGGTCTGCAATCTCTAACGCCTGCTCTCCGGAATCCGGCTGGGAAAGGAGTAACTCTTCGGTCTTCACGCCTAATTTTCTGGCGTAGTCCGGGTCCAGGGCATGCTCGGCGTCAATAAAGGCCGCCTGACCACCCGCTTTCTGCGCCTCCGCAACAATATGGAGCGCCAGGGTCGTTTTTCCGGAGGATTCCGGACCGAAGATTTCGGAAACCCTGCCCCGGGGAATACCACCTACACCTAACGCATGGTCCAGGGTTAAAGCCCCTGTGGAAATTACCGCAATCTTTTCGTGGACCCGCTCGCCTAATCGCATAATCGCACCCTTGCCAAACATCTTCTCAATCTCTTTTATCGCTTCGGCTAAACCACCTTTAGTCTTCTCGTTCATAAGTACCTCCCATTATGTAGGGGCTTGATCCCTGTCTTACCCCATACAGGGACATGTTTATCAAGCCCGC
>CAZVUE010000171.1:0-2880 GCA_964630335.1 uncultured bacterium
GATATCTGATTGCTGGCAAAGGTGTGAAGGTCTTCGCCGGTTGGTTCAAATCCGGTCAATTTTTTATCATTGATAATGATAGCGGCAATCGGCGTACCGCCACCCAGAGCCTTTCCCAGGACTATTATATCCGGTTCCACACCGAAAAGGGTTGAGGCAAACCAATCTCCCACCCGGCAGAAGGTCTGAATTTCGTCAAAGACAAGGGGGACGTCGTATTTATTGCAAATCTCCCGGACCCTTTTCAGATAGCGTTTGGGAAAGATGATTTGACCACCCGCCCCCTGAACCGGTTCCATAATTACGCCGGCGCAGGGACCGGAAATGCCTTTTTGTATGGTTAATTCCAACATCAGGGCGCAGGTAAGGCTGCAGCTTTCTGGTTTCTGTCCAAAGTAACATCTATAGCAATAGGGATTCGGGACCCGCACAAAATCATGGGTAACCGGTAAAAAGTTTACTGCGCCGGTAAATTCTCCGGAAGCCTGGGTTGAGATATATGATGCGCCGATCGTACCCAAGGTGCTGCCATGGTATCCATCCCAGAGCGAGATGAAGTTTTTTGCGCCTTTACGGTTCTTTAAGGCAATCTTCATGGCTGATTCTACGGCCGGACCACCACCAACCGTAAACCCCACCTTGTTTAAATTGCCTGGAGCCAAATCAGCTAATTTTTTTGCCAGGAGGTATCTCTGCCGGGTATGGAAACCCTGATGTACCTGGGTTAAGTTAGAAGCCGCAGAGGCAATCGCCCCGGCAATCTCCGGGTGGGCATACCCTAAATACAAGGCCCAACTCTGGGCGGTACAGTCAATATAACTCTTCCCGGTTATATCCTGGACACGCACGCCCTTGCCCCGGACAAGAACAAGGCCACCATGTCCTCCTCCTATCATAAGGTGCTCGGCATAATCTTTCTTAAGAATCTCTTCGGAAAGCTCCGGCATCTGGTTATAATCGGTCATTTTCCTCCTCCTTGAAAAGGTATGGTCATCCCGCCGTCAACAAATGTTTCCTGGCAGGTGATATAACTTGCCATCTCCGATACCAGAAAAGTGGTTAAATAACCGATATCCTCCGGCCGGCTCAGCCGGCCTAACGGCACTCTTTTGATAAGTTTTTTTCGGTCTTCCTCGGTGGCATAACGTTTCCGGAGGAGTTCTGTGTCTACCAGAGAAGGGTGGATAATGTTTACCCGGACCTTTTGAGATATATATTCTCTGGATAAAGCAATCATAAAACCGCTGAGTGCAGACTTGGAAGAGGCATAATGCACGCCACCACCTCCACCGTAACGGACCCCGGCGGAACCGATCAAAATAACACTTCCACCGCCGGAACCGGCCATTGCCGGAACAACCCTTCGGGTAAGATAAAATACCTGCGTCAAATTCAGCCTTTGCGTACTTTCCCACTCCTGGGAAGTGAGTTCTGACAGAGTCCGGGCAAAAGTGGAGCCGGCATTGCAGACCAGGATGTCTATCTTTTTTGATTCTTTCAGGATGGTATCCACCATGCAGTTGACCTCAGATTCATTGGTGACGTCAGCGCCTATTTCTCTGGCAATCCCTCCGGACCGTGAGATTTTTTTTACCAGGGCTCCGGCTATTTTTGCACTTTCCGGCAGAGGCCGGTGGTTGAGCCAGACTTCAGCACCTGCCTGAGCCAGGCACCGGCTGATGGCAGAGCCTATACCCCTGCTTCCGCCGGATACCAAGGCTGTCTTACCGGTCAAATCAATCGTTATCATTTCCGCCTCTTTTCAGACCTAAGATTTTTTTCCAGACGGATTTATTAGCCATAATGCTGTCGTGTCGGTCAAGATATTGGGCAAGTCTGTTTCCATCAAGCCTGTTTGCCGCATCAATAAAATATTTCACGCGATCAACTCCCTCCTGGAGTGCCGCCTGTCCCTCTTCCCGATATGGGAAAATGTCCAGAATATAATATCCCTTATAGTCCAAGCGCCTGAGCCAGTAAAAAAACTCAAGCGTTTCCCAGAAAGTAACACCGCCCACGATTAGATCGTGGTCCCAATCGCGGAAATTGTCGTTTACGTGCACCTGGAAAATCTTTCCGGCACGCGCAAGAAGTGCAACAGCCTCCGCAGGACTTTCACCGGCAACCAGGCTGTGTCCGTAATCGAGAGCCGCTCCCACGTTGGCCATGTCTATTTCCGTCAAAAGGTGGAGGAGGACACCCGCATTGCGCACATAGATATTGGTGCGCGGCTCCTTAGGCTTGTATTCAATGGCTATCTTTACGTCAGGACGATGAGCCGCTACTTCAGCGATACCATCAATTAAAAGTCCCCAATTCTTGGAGTAATCTACCTGAAACGGATAGTCAAACCCGTCCTGCCCCGGCCAAAGTAATACGTCGTCTGCACCAATCTTCGCGGCTACATCCAGTGCCTCTTTGCTCATCTTGATTGCCTCCCGCCGGATACCCGGGTCGGGAGAGGTATACGTGCCCATCTTCCATTTCCGGTCGGGATACAGACCTATTTCCACGGTGCAA
Source organism: uncultured bacterium (assembly GCA_964630335.1). Lineage (GTDB taxonomy): Bacteria > Ratteibacteria > UBA8468 > MWAK01 > MWAK01 > CAZVUE01. The sequence goes on from CAZVUE010000171.1 coordinate 2,521, forward strand.
AGACGCAAAGCGTATTTTTCAAGAAGAGAACTGATTTCCTTCGGATCCCTGAACTGATAAGGATAATCCAGACCTATAGCGGTAAGACCATTTATCTTAGAAGCCGCTTCAAATTGTTCTTCGAGACTCATTGGTTCCCGGTAACCATTAACCACAAATCGCTCGCCGCAGGGACTAAACGGCCCGAAGCCGCTTGCAATTTTGTATTCCTGTTCCATCGCATCTCTCCTGTTTAACGTCTTACTTTAATCCAAAGAGGTGGCCGGCATTTAAGCCCAATATCTTTCTCTTGGCTCCCAGGTCAATTTTTGCGGTAAGCACCCGGCCTAAATTTATTCTTGGGTCAAGCATCGTTAAATC
>CAZVUE010000172.1:0-1078 GCA_964630335.1 uncultured bacterium
TTAACCTCTGGTTGAAATACCCGAACCGGTTTCTCACCACCTTCCTGGTTGGCGTAACAATTTCCGAAGTTTCCGCTTCCATCTTAGCCGCCTATCTGGCGATTAAAGCCTGGGGCGATAAGGGTGCTGGTATTGCCACCGGCCTGATGGTCTTTTTGATTCTGGTCTTTGCGGAGATTGTTCCCAAGACCTTGGCCCGGCACCACTACGAAAAAGTAGCCCTGCTTTTTATCTGGCCGCTCCTTTCCTTTTCTTATCTTTTAAACCCTCTGGTAAAACTGTTTGTTTTCATATCCGAAGGTGTAATTCGTCTCTTTGGCGGTTACCTTCCGCCTCAAACCAGCCACATCAGCAACGAAGAAATCAGAACATTGATAGAAATCGGCGAGGAGGAAGGGGCGCTGGCGAAAGAAGAACGGGAGATGCTCAGCAGCGTGATGGAGTTTCGGGAGACGGTCGTTTCCAATGTAATGAAGCCAAGGGTAAATATCGTGGGGGTTACCGAAGACGCCTCTGTTTTTGACACCCTTCTTTTGATGGTTAAAGAGGGACATTCCCGTCTTCCGGTTTACCGGGAAAGTATGGATGATATTATGGGCATCGTAGATTCCCGGCAGATTCTGGCTAAGATTGCCGAAGGCGAAAAGGACCTGCTGGTACGTCAGATAATGCGGCCGGTATTTTTTGTACCGGAATTGATGAAAGTTTCCGAACTCCTGAAAGAGTTCCGGCGCAGAAAACTTCACGTGGCGATTGTGATGGACGAGTATGGCGGGACTGCCGGTCTGGTTACCATTGAAGACCTTCTGGAAGAGATTGTGGGCGAAATCGCCGATGAGCACGAGGTGGGCTCTGCGGATTATCACAAAGTAGATGAAAATACCTACCGCATTAAAGGGAAGATGGAGATTGAAAAGGCTAATGAGATTTTAGGTTTGAATTTAGAGGAAGACGGAAGGGCAGAAACGGTAGCCGGGGTTGTCCTGAAACATTTAGGCCGGATTCCTCATGAGGGTGAACAGTTCCGTTATCAGAACTTCCTCTTTACCGTAGAGCAGGCAACCAAACGAAGCGTATC
>CAZVUE010000172.1:1178-2834 GCA_964630335.1 uncultured bacterium
TGACCAGGTACAGAAATTTCTGTCTACCCCCCGAAGTTTATTTATCTACGCCAATTTTGACCTTGTTACGGACTTCTTGTGCCATTTTTTAGAGAAGAGGATTTATCCCGTTGAGGATGTTTCCTGGAAAGAGATAATTAAGTTCTCCTGGTGGCAGACCGGCCAGGGTATGCTGGTATCCGAAGGATACACCGGCCAGTTTAATCTGCGTTCCTTCCGGGGTCGTTTCTCCGCCTGGCTCAAGGATAGTGATGAGAATAAGCCATACTTTTGTGCGTTACGGCGCCAATATTTCTTTTCTTTCCGGAAACGCCTCTTGATTAAGTCGGGCAGATTTAACTTGGGAAGCCTTTTACGGTCCTATACCGAAACGGAACTTAAGACCACCCGCCCCAATCCATTAAACTTCTTTCGGCAGGCAATTTATGGTTTTAAGAGTCCCAACCTGAGGGCTTTCTATTCGGAAGGAGGTTTGATACCCGAAGTGAGGCACGTAATGCATTTGGTGATTTTTTACAACTTGGGGAGTGCCACCGTTACCGCCAGTGTCTTTGTCCGGGTGGCGGAAAGGCTGAAAGGAAATACCTGGTATACCTTAGCCGCCGGCGCCCTGGTTTTTTTACGCGTACCGGCAGAGATAATAAATATGCGGCGTTCGTTACGAATGACCAAAAACCTGCCCGGTTCCCGTCTTCAGAGGCTGAGTGACTCCGAAGAATTCCGGGCGGTGTACGAGACGAAGGCGGTTCGTGGCTGGCGCAACTTTGAACGTGCCTATACCGACCTCTTTCGCAGTACCGAATACCTTCCGGAAAAGATGGAGCGGTACCGTCTTGTGAAACCTAATGTCTATCAGATGGTAAAAGAAGGAAAACAGGCGGAGATTCCCAATCTTTTGAATCAGGAGTTAGGTCTGGACGAACCGGCGGTCCAGTCTCTGGTTCCCCTGATAAATAATCTGCAACCCCTTAACCGTGAGGAGATAGTGAGAGTTTTTACCGCTCAGATTGAGCGGCTGAAGGAAGCAGGACTGTTGCGGGAAAGTGAGAGGCCCCACCTGATGGACTTTGTAAAGAATACTTTTCCGGAACTTCTGGAGCGGAATACCATGGCGGGTGCTTACAAGGTTCTGAGTGATGTTTTAAAACGGGCGGAACGGGCTCCCCAGAGAACCGAACTTCACACTCTGCTTAACGGTTGCCAGCGGGCTTTGTTGCCGTTCCGGCGGACCGAGTTACTTTTGCTCATCTCTTTGTATGCCATTGGTTACAGCGCCACCTACTCTCCGGATATGCCCACCTTTGCTTTCCCTCTCTTTTACCTTTTTTATGGTATAATGAGCCAACTTATCCTGTCCGGGCTGGAACGCTTCAGCAATCCGGTCTGGATGCAGTATGTCTTCCGGGAGTTGGAGAGTGACCCGGCGATTCCTTCCGCTTCTGATGCCTGGAATGAATATAACAGCCAGACAATGAGGCTCCTTACCTTGTTCAGTTCTGTTGGTCTGGTCCTGGGTCTTTTCGGAAGGCTCCTAGCTAAAGCCACCCATAACGTCTCCTGGTTTGGTGTTGAGGTTTTGGCTTTCTGTTTTTATCTGTCCGGCTTTAGAGAGTGGAGCCGTTTTTACCGCGGGCTTATCCGGCGCTGCCGCCTGTA
>CAZVUE010000173.1:0-1363 GCA_964630335.1 uncultured bacterium
CTTTTTCGGCTAAAATAAATAGGTTTTTGTGAAGGGGATAGAATATGCCGACCTATGAGTATGAGTGCGGTGAGTGCGGGACCTTTGAGGTCTTTCAGAAAATGAGCGAGGAAACTTTGAAGGAGTGCCCGAAGTGCCAGGGTAAGGTTCGGCGCCTGGTGGGAACCGGAGCCGGCGTTATCTACAAGGGGTCCGGATTCTACACCACCGAATACCGCAGCGAGTCGTATAAGAAGAAAGAAAAGGAAGAAAAAGAAGGGGTTACAAAAGATACAAAAGATACAAAAGATACAAAAGATACGAAAGATACGCCGGTAAAAAAAGAGCAGAATATTGAAAAGAAGGCCTGAGTGTATAAAATTACGTTGGTGCCGGGAGACGGAGTTGGTCCGGAATTGGCTGCGGTTGCCAGGGAAATAGTGGACGCCTTGGGTATACCGCTTGAGTGGGAGGAGGTTCCGGCCGGCGAAGAGGCGATTTCCCTTTACGGTAATCCAATGCCGGAAATCCTTCTCTCTTCGATTGAGCAGAACCGGATCTGTCTTAAGGCACCCATTACCACGCCGGTCGGTACCGGCTACCGCAGCGTCAACGTATCCTTGCGGCAGCACTTTAAACTTTACACAAACTTAAGGCCGGTCAAACTATATCCGGGTGCGCCAAGCCCTTATGAAAAGATAGACCTGGTAATCGTTCGGGAGAACACCGAAGACCTCTATTGCGGCATTGAGTTTGAAGCGGGTAAAAAAGAGACCGCAGATCTAATTGCGTTCGTGGCAGAGAAGAGCCAAAAAAAGATTTTGCCGGATTCCGGCATCAGTCTTAAACCCAACTCTATCTCCGCTTCCGAACGAATTGCCAGATTTGCTTTTGCCTATGCGCGCAAGAACCGCCGGAAGAAAGTTACCGCGGTCCATAAGGCAAACATTCTGAAGTATTCCGACGGGCTGTTTCTGGAAGCCTGCCGCCGGGTGAGCCGGGAATTTCCGGATATCTTTTTTGAAGACCGGATTGTGGACAATATGTGCATGCAATTAGTGCAGAAACCCCAGATTTACGACGTTCTGGTTCTGCCCAATTTGTACGGCGACATCATCTCGGATTTGGCCGCCGGTCTGGTGGGTGGTTTGGGAATGACTGCCGGTGCCAATATCGGTGAAGATATCGTCATCTTTGAGCCGGTACACGGAAGCGCTCCCAAATACAAAGGACAGAATAAGGTGAACCCAACCGCAATGCTTTTAGCGGTCTATCTGATGTTAGAGTACTTGGGAGAGCGTGAGGCAGCGGAACGGTTAGAGAACGCTATCAGCCGGGTCGTCCGGGAAGGGAAGACCGTAACCTACGATTTAAAACCGGGCCG
>CAZVUE010000173.1:1463-2796 GCA_964630335.1 uncultured bacterium
CATATGGTAACGATAGTAGTAGGCACCCAGTGGGGTGATGAGGGCAAGGGAAAGGTAATTGACTATCTGGCAAGTACGCACCAGGTTATCGGTCGGTATCAGGGTGGGAGTAACGCCGGACATACGGTGGTAGTTGGTGGCAAGCGCTACATTTTCCATCTGATTCCTTCCGGAATCCTCCACCCTCACACCGAGTGTGTTCTGGGAAACGGCGTGGTGATTGACCCGTCTGCCCTCATTTCCGAATTAGATGTTCTGGAGAAGGAGGGAGTTAAGACTTCCGGCAGACTGTGGATTAGCGAGAATAGCCACATTACCTTACCCAGCCACAAGGTTTTAGACCAGATTGAAGACCAGCACCGGGGAAGGGGAAAGTTGGGCACCACCGGCCGGGGTATCGGTACCACCTACACCGATAAGGCTTCCCGGGTCGGTATCCGGATGGTAGACTTTTTGAATCCGGAGACGTTTCGCCAGAAATTGGAGATTAATCTCCAGATGAAGAACTATCTTCTTAAAGAATATTACTCGGCCGATGTCTTCCAGCCGGAAAAGATTATGGAAGAGTACCAGCCCCTGGCTGAGCGGTTGAGGCCGATGGTTATCGACACCACATTGTACATAAATAAGGCTTTAAAACAGGGGAAGGATATCCTATGCGAAGGCGCCCAGGGCACTTTTCTGGACATCGACTTTGGTACCTATCCCTACGTTACCGCCAGCAATCCAATTGCCGGCGGTGCCTGTACCGGTTTGGGGATTGGTCCGACCAGGATTGACAAAGTAATCGGGGTGGCAAAGGCTTACACCACCCGGGTTGGCGAAGGTCCGTTTCCCACCGAGATTATCGGCATCTTTGGCGATAACCTCCGTAATTTAGGCGGCGAATACGGAGCCACTACCGGCCGTCCCAGGCGCTGTGGCTGGTTCGATTCGGTTCTGGTCCGGTATGCGGTGATGGTCAACGGTTTGGATGAACTATTCATTACCAAATTAGACGTTTTGAACACCATGGAGACGCTCAAGGTTGCGGTAGCCTACGAAATCAAAGGGGAGCGTACCACAGACTTCCCTGCCGGGTTTCACGCTGTTTCGACCAGCCTTCCGGTTTACGAAGAACTGTCCGGTTGGCAGGCCGACCTCTCAAATATTAAGAAGTGGGCGCATCTTCCGTTGAACGCCCGGAAATACCTGAGCCGGATTGAGGAATTGAGCGGAGCGCCGATTAAGACCATTTCCTTTGGTCCCGGCCGGGAAAACACTATCGTAAAATAATGTCATTCCTGCGGATAGTAAGCAGGAATCCATTTTGCCGCACTAAATATGAGGTGTG